>CBJLKR010000029.1:0-15681 GCA_966423695.1 uncultured bacterium
GCGCGAGCTGGCGCGGGAACGCCGGTGGGCGCTGCGCGAGGTTCGGCAGCCGGAGGCGTGTCTGCGGCTGCTGCGCCCGGGTGGGCCGGCGGTGCTGGTCCTCAAGGTAGGGCGCGACCTGGTCCGCGAGCTCCGTCGATGGGGGCGCCGGGTCGAGAAGGATGGCCAGCGTGCGCAGGCCGGGCGGCTCGTACTCGCGCACCACCAGCTCGCCATGCCGCGCGCTCGAGCGCCAGTGGATCCGCCGCAGGGAGTCGCCTGGGCGGTACTCCCGGACGCCGAACATCTCGCTGCCCGCGCCGGAGCGTGGCGCGGCGACGCTCGCCTCGAGCTCCCGCGCCTCGTGGCGCTCGCGCAGAGACGCGAAGCGCGGCAGCACCAGCGCGATCTCGCCGTCGGCGCAAGCGCGCGTGCCGGCGAAGAATGCCAGAGGGTCGCTCGTCCCTATCCGCCAGCCGCTCGCGCCGATCACGCCGCGCCGCGCCGCGCCAAGGCTCTGCGTCGCGCGCCATCCCGTCCTCGGCACGAGCCCGACGCCCAGCTGGATCCGTCGCCCGGCGACCGAACCGCTCACCCAGGCCGGACCCCTCGGGCCCCGCGGGGCGTCCAGTCCGACCTCGAGGTCCAGGCCGTCACCTTCGAACACCGGCTCAGGCAGCGGCCCGTGCGCGAGCAGGTTGTCGGGAAGCTGCTCGACCGGCGACCCTTCGCCGCGCCGCACCGCCGCGACCGACAGGTGCAGAAGCAGGCCCGATCGGTTCCACCACGCGTACGCGGCACACACGACGACCAGCGCGGCGACCCACGCCCCGAGCAGGAACAACCACGAGACCTCAGACGTCGCTCCGTACCACTCGAGGACGAGCCAGAGGGCGACCGCGCCGACGACTCGCGGAGTCGGCTTCATCTACGCGATGTCAGTGCTGTCTCAGGGGCGGGATCGGCAGCGCCGCGATGACCTCACCCAGCATGGCCGCGGCGTTCGCGCGTCCTCGCATGCCGAGCCGGTGGGCGAGGACGGGCGTGGCCAGGAGCTTGACGTCGTCCGGAAGGACGAAGTCGCGACCCTCGAACAGCGCCCAAGCCTGCGCCGCCCGCTGCAGGTAGACGGCCGCGCGCATGCTGGCCGGGAGCAGGACGTCCGGCCGCGCGCGCACGGCTTCGATGAGGCTGACGACGTACGTTCGTATGGCGGGCGCCGCGACGACGCTGAGGCACGCCTCCTGGAGCTCGACGACCTCGTCGATGGCGATGACCGCGCCCAGCTCGGCCAGCGGGTCGCCGTGCTCGCGGCGCGCCAGCACCTCCAGCGCCTCGGCCTCCGTCGGCGGGCCCATCTCGGTGGCGAGCACGAAGCGGTCGAGCTGCGACTCGGGCAGTGGATACGTGCCGTGGAACTCGGCGGGGTTCTGCGTCGCGACGACGAAGAAGGGCCGCTCCAGCACGCGCGTGACGCCTTCGACGGTCACCTGCCCCTCGCCCATCGCCTCCAGCAGCGCGGACTGCGTCCGCGGCGTCGTCCGGTTGACCTCGTCCGCGAGGACGATGTGGGCGAAGATCGGCCCGGGCACGAACTCGAACGACAGGTCCTTCTGGTTGAAGACGCTGGAGCCCGTGATATCGGACGGCAGCAGGTCGGGCGTGCACTGGATGCGGCGGAACGTCCCGCCGACCGACGTCGCGAGGGCCCGCGCGAGCATCGTCTTGCCCGTCCCGGGCAGGTCCTGGAGCAGGATGTGTCCGCCCGCCACCAGGCCGGTCAGAGCGAGCCGGACGACCCGGTCCTTGCCGATGATGACGCGGTGGACGTTCTTCTCGACCCGGTCCAAAAGCTCCGCCGCGCGCCGGGGCTGAAGGCTCCTTTCCTGCATCCTGTGGCGCTCCAGTCTAGAGAGCGGCCTACCCAGCTCCGCCAACATTGAGGTCGCTGGATAGGGCGCTGGCGCACGCTGCCGTCGAACCAGGTCGCGCCACGCGCGCTGCGCCTACTGAGCTCCGACCATCCGCGAGATCACCTCGCCCAGGTTCGGTCCGCCCTTCCCGAACGGCACCGAGTGGACGCGGTGCGCGTACACCATCTCGGCGACCTCTCCCACCTGCTTGACCCCGACCTCCTCGGCGCTGTCGTAGGCGGCCTTGGCCTGAGCCGCGCGCGCGCACACGAGGTCGGAGCGGTGACCGTCCACCTCGAGGGCGATCGACACCTGGGCGATCAGCTTGAGGATCTCCCGCGGCAGCGTGACCTCGGGGAAGGTGGCAATCGCCTCCGAGATGCGCGACTTCACAGACTGCTCGGACTCCGCGTGCTGCTGATAGAACAGGTTCGGATCGTCCTCCCACACCGCCCGCTTCTCCACGATGGCGACGCGCTGGTCGAGGTCGCGGATGCCCTCCACGTCCACGCACAGGCCGAAACGGTCGAGCAGCTGTGGCCGCAATTCGCCCTCCTCGGGATTCATCGTCCCGACGAGGATGAAGCGCGACGGGTGCGACACCGAGACGCCTTCGCGCTCGACGGTGTTCACGCCCATCGCCGCGGCGTCCAGAAGCACATCGACGATGTGGTCGTCGAGCAGGTTCACCTCGTCGACGTAGAGGATGTTGCGGTTGGCCTCGGCGAGCACACCTGGCTCGAAACGGCGCGAACCTTCCTTCAGCGCCGCCTCGAGGTCGATCGTGCCGACGACCCGGTCCTCCGACGCGTTGATCGGGAGCTCGACGACCCGCATGCGGCGCGTCGTCGCCGGCAGCTCGCCCGCCTGCGCCCGCTCGCGGCAGTCCATGCACCAGTCCTCGGGGTCGTCGGGGTGGCAGCCGAAGTGGCAGCCCTCGACCACCTTCTGGTCGGGAAGCAGGCGGGCCAGAGCGCGCACGGCGGTGGACTTGCCGGTCCCTTTCTCGCCGCGGATCAGCACGCCGCCGATGGTCGGGTTGATGGCGTTCAGGACCAGCGCGAGCTTCATCTGCTCCTGGCCGACGATCGCGGTGAAGGGGTACGAGTAACGGTCTAGCGCCATCGCGAGCTAGATAGTACCGACGCTCAATCGCACGTCACCGTGGTTGGGTCGAGGGTGAACGTCCAGCCGTAATAAAGCCTGGCCAGCCTGTAGCCGTTCGGCTCCTGCGCCCTGCTTGCGCCGTTGTGGTGGATGTCGTCGCACATCGCCGACGGGGCCTGGGCCGGGCTCGGGTTGAGGCCGAGACCAAGGATGCTCGCGCTGATCGTCGAGTAGTAGGTCCACGCCTGCACGTTGAGCGCGCCGTTGCTGCACTGGAGCGGCCGGACGTTGCCGTCGGACGTGGTGACGACAGGCTTGGAGCACAGGTCGACGTTGGGCGGGTCGGTCGCCGGCGGCAGGACCTGCCGCGGCACCGGGACTTCATCGGTCGCCGCGCTCGGCCGGGCGGTCACGGTCACCGGCGCGCTCGGCGACGCCGACGCGCTGGGTGTCTCTTGCGCTGTCCCACCGCCGCATGCGCAGGCCAGCGCCGCCAGCAGGCTAGCGGCCGCGGCCCAGCTCGCGCTCGACCGCCGTCGCGATCTCGTCTCGAGAAAGGTCATAGAGCCCGTAATAGTGCGCTCCCATGCGCTCCGCGAGGTCGGCACAAGCGTTGATCGCGTAGGTCTGATACATCGGCGCCACCCTTGCGAGGTGCTGCACCGAGGGCAGATGGCTGTAGTCGCGGGCCGAGTCGATGACCAGCGCGTCGATGTTCTCGGCCTCGATCAGGGCCGCCACCTTCTGCGCCTCGACGAGCGGCTCCTCCTTGAACATCGAGATGTTGCCGCGGCCGTCGCTGATAAGCACCAGAAGGGGCCGGATGGTGGGGTCGCGCAGCAGCTCCGTCTTGACGACCTTGTAGCCCGCCATCAGCCCATGCGTCAGCGGCGTCGTGCCTCCGACCGACAGGCGTTCAAGCCGGCGGCGCGCCAGGGAGACGCTCGACGTCGGCCGCAGCACGACCTCGGCGGTGCGGTTCTTGAAGATGACCACCGCGACGCGGTCGCGCCGCACATAGGCGTCCTGCAGCAGCGAGAGGATCGCACCCTTCGTCGCCGCCATCCGCTGCTCGGCGTCCATCGACGCCGAGGCGTCGACGACGAAGACGATCAGGTTGCCGACCTTCCGCTCGCGCACCTTCTGGCGCAGGTCGGGGCGCTCGAGGATCAGGCGCTCCCCGTGCCGGCGGCCCCGCTCCATCTGCATCGGCGCTGCGGCGCGCACCGTCGCGTCGATCGCGAGGTCGCTCACCTTGTCCTTGGGCTCCGCCCGCACGTAGCGGCCGCGGCGGTCAGGCGTCTGCGAGGCCGCGCGCTTGCCTCCCTGCTTGCGCACGCGACGCTGTCGGGGCAGGTCGATCCGCTTCAGGTTGAAGGTCTGCAGCGCGTCAGCGTCCGCTTCGTTGCCGCTCGACCCTCCGGCCGTCACGCCGGTGTCCGCGCCGGCCGACTGCTGGCCGGTCTCGGAAGCGCTGGCGCTCTGCTCGGCGGCCGCCTCGGCGCTCGCCTCGGTCTCCGACGCCTGCGGCTGCCCACCCTCAGGGTCGGACTGCTGCGATCCCTCCTGCTCCTCACCGTGGTCCGGCGATGTCTTCTCGTCCTGGTCGCGGCGCACGGGCTGCCGCGCGCGATGCGCGAGGGCGAGCGTGGCGGCGTCGTAGATGTCGTCGCGGGTCGGCGAGGGATGGCGGCGATATGCCGCCAGCGATCTCGCGGCGTGGTCGATGACGACGTCGGCGCGGTGCCCGAGCACCTCGGCCTCGACACAGATGGAGGAGATGAGCCGGGCGTGACCCGACGTGAGCCGGACGTCCTTGACGCGCGCAATCGCCTCGGCGAGAGCCCGGGAGAGGTTGGCGTCCGCGGCCGCGAACTCGGCGGTGAACTCGTGGTCGCCGCGCTTGAACGCAGCGTCGCGCTCGGTGATCAGCACGCGCTCATCCGGGTTGCGGATGCCCTCCACGTCGACGCACAGTCCGAACCGGTCGAGCAGCTGCGGCCTCAGCTCGCCCTCCTCCGGGTTCATGGTCCCCACGAGGATGAACCGCGACGGGTGACTGAAGGAGACGCCTTCGCGCTCGATGACGTTGACGCCCATCGCGGCCGCGTCGAGAAGCACGTCGACCAGGTGGTCGTCGAGCAGGTTCACCTCGTCGACGTAGAGGATGTTGCGGTTTGCCTCCGCCAGCACGCCAGGCTCGAAGCGCTTCGTGCCGGTCCGCAGGGCGGCTTCGAGGTCGATGGTGCCGACGACGCGGTCCTCGGAGGCGTTGATCGGAAGCTCGACCACGCGCATGCGGCGCCGGTGGTGCGGCAGCCTGCCGGCCGCCTTCAACCGTGCCCGGCAGTCCAGGCACAGCGCTTTGACGTCGCCGGGGTCGCAGGCGTAGAGGCAGCCCTCGACGACGTCGTGCTCCGGGAGCAGGCGGGCGAGCGCGCGCACCGCGGTCGACTTGCCGGTGCCCTTCTCTCCGCGGATCAGCACGCCGCCGATCGTCGGCACGATCGCGTTGAGAATCAGGGCGAGCTTCATCGACTCCTGGCCGACGATCGCCGTGAACGGGAACGAGTGACGATCGAGCGTCACGCTCATCTGTCACCCAAGATTAGGTCGCGAGCAGCTCCTTGACCCGGGGGTCGTCCCGGATGGGGTCGAGATCAGGATCTTTCCTCGCCCAATCTTGCAACGAGGGCGACGCCTCGAAGCTTTCGTGCAGCAGAGGCAAGGCGTCCGCGGGTCGCGCCACCCTGGCGTAGAAGCAGGCGAGGTTGTAGGTCGCAACGGCGCGGGTGCTCGGGTCGTCCGAAACGCGATTGTTCAGCTCGCGGGCCCACAGCTGCACGGCCTCCGCGGCCTCCTCGTGCCCCGCCTCGAGATGGCACCACATCAGATGAGCGCCCAGGTGGTCGCCGGGCGAGCTCTCCACGAGCCTCCTGCCCTCCCTGTGAGGATGATCCCGCCGCAGATCCTCCTCCGTGCATCGAGCGATCACGGACTCGAGCCGATCCCAGGATTGCTCGGCCGCGGCGATCACCTCGGCTGCCGTCTGATCGCGCTTCGCCAGGTACATCCTGTCGCCGCGACCTTCGGCCGGCTCGGGCGGGATACCCGCGCCCGCGCTGACGGCCTCGATCAACGTGGCCTCGTCTTCGCGTACCCAGGTGAGGTGGGCGAGATGGTCTTGCGGGCGCCACGTCCCCGACGGATCCGGCGGTGTGTCCGTGCACAGCGCCGCGAGGTCGCGCTCCTTACGGCGCGCTTCGGCGATAGCCTCCAGCAGCTTTTGCTTCACGAAGCCTGGGGCGGAATGAGCTCCTTGACCATGTCCTGCTCCTGCAGGAGCTCCTTCGTCGTGTCGTGGATGCGCTTCCAGCCGTCGTCCTCGTGGTGCAGGTCGGGCACGACCTCCCAGCGCTCTCCATCGCTTCGCACCGGGAAGCCGAACTGCAGGCCTTCGGGCACGCCGTACTCGCCGTGGCTCATGACGGCGAGGGAATGCCAGTCTCCCCATGGGGTCGGCGTTCGGATGCTGACCACGGAATCGATGACAGCGTTCGCCGCGGACGCCGCCGACGACGCGCCGCGGGCCTCGATCACCGCCGCGCCCCGCTTCTGGATCGTTTCGACGAACTTGCCGCGAAGCCAGCCGTGGTCCTTGATGACCTCCTCCGCCGGCAACCCCGCGATGCGGGCGTTGTGCGCGTCGGGATACTGCGTCGTCGAGTGGTTGCCCCAGATCGCGACGTTGGAGATCACCGCCAGGGGCACCTTGGCCTTCTGCGCGAGCTGGGAGCGCGCGCGGTTCTCGTCGAGCCGCGTCATCGCGAACCACCGGTCGTCAGGGATCTCGGGCGCGTTCATGCGCGCGATGTAGCAGTTGGTGTTGCACGGGTTGCCGACAACGAGGATGCGGACGTCGCGCGACGCGGTCTTGGCGATCGCCTTGCCCTGCGGCGCGAAGATGCCGCCGTTCACGGACAGCAGATCCGAGCGCTCCATCCCCTGCTTGCGCGGCGCGGCGCCCACGAGCAGCGCCCAGTTCGCGCCCTCGAAAGCCTCCTCGGCCTTGCTCGTCAGCTCCATGCCGGCGAGCAGCGGGAACGCGCAGTCGTCGAGCTCCATGGCGACGCCCTCCAGGGCCTTCATCGCCGGCTCGACCTCGAGCATGCGCAGTACGACCGGCTGCTCCGGTCCGAACATCTGGCCGGACGCGATCCGGAAGACGAGCTGGTAGCCGATCTGGCCGGCCGCCCCCGTGATCGCGACCTGGACGGGCACGCGCCCTCCGCTCATATGTCCGAAATGCTATCGGGGAGTCAGCCCCCTCCGCAGGAGTGCGGCTGGTCGGCCAGGACCAGCAGCGCGCCGAGGACTGAGGGGGCCAGGGCGACGACCGCGACTGCGACGGCTGCTGAGACGGAGAACAGGACGATTCGCGGGACGCGAGGCCCCATGCAGGTGAAACGGGGCCTGGTGGCGAACGGTTACCGGAACCCCTCGCCCTCGGGTTCGAACAGCTCGTCGTCGGCCAGGCGGCGGGCGAAGCAGAGGAAGCCCGTGTGGGCGACCATGCGGTGCGAGGGCCGCATGCTCCTGCCGCGCACGGTCCAGCCGCGCTGCAGGAGCTCGAACGCCTCGAGCATCCCGAACCCCCGCAGCTCGCGCAGGCAGTCGAAGAAACGCTGCACCTGGCTGACGTTCGGGCAGTGGGCGAAGACGATCCCGCCCGGCCGCAGCGCCGCCTTGGCCGCGGGCGCGGCCTGCCATGGCTCCGGGAGGTCCAGCAGGACACGGTCCATCTCCCGCTCCTCGACGCCTTCGTACACGTCGCCCAGCTTCAAGGTCAGGCTCGGCGGCAGCTCTCCGAGTGTCTCGACGATCCCCCGCCGCGCCGCCTCCAGAAACTCCTCGCGCGCTTCGTAGCTGACGACCCGCCCCGAGGGCCCGACCGCGCGCAGGGCAGCGAGCGTGAGCGCGCCGGTGCCCGTGCCCGCCTCGAGGACTCGCGCCCCGGGGTGCAGGTCCGCGCCGACGATGATGGCGCCCAGGTCTTTGGGGTAGATCGGCTGGGCCTGCCGACGGCGGCCGGTCACCTGCTCCGCAAACGTCGGCCGCACCGCCAGGAGGCGCGCGCCCAGCTGTGTGGTCACGACCACACCCTCCGGGCGGCCGATGAGGTCGTCGTGCTGGATCAGGCCCGAGTGGAGCGAATGTCTCTCGCCCCGCCGCAGGCGGACCCGATGCCTCCTCCCCACCTTGTCGACGAGGAGGACGACCTCGCCCTCCGCCAACGCGCCGCTCATCCCGGGGCCGGGCGCGCTCATGGTTTATGGACGCGGATCAGCGCGTGCCAGTACGCGTGCCAGAGCTTGCCCTCCCGCCGCTGCGGATGCAGCTGCTCCCGCGCCGCGCCGTCCGCCTCCTCGATCACCGCCGCCAGCTCGGCCGACAGCTCCGGCCCGACGGCCATGTTGCCCATCCACTCCTCGTAGTTCCAGTCGAGCTCGCGCGCCTCGGCGTGTTCGACCTCGAAGCCGGCGCGACGCAGACCGTCGCTCCATTCGTCGAGCGTCAGCGACATGACGTGCGACGGGTCGCGGCGCTTCTCGACCTCGTGGAGCAGGTCGCGCGCCGGCAGCGGCGGCGCGCAGTCGATGAACACGGCGTCGTGGTCGCGTCGCAGCACGCGAAACGCCTCGCGCATGAAGAGGTCGACGTCGGCGAAGTGATGCGGCGCGGCGCGCGCGGTGTAGAGGTCGAACGTCTCGTCCTGGAAGGGAAGCCTGTGTGCGTCGCCGATCACCCAGTCGGTGTTGACCAGCGAGCGCTCGGCGGCGATCCGGCGGGCCTGGTCGAGCATCTCACGCGTGATGTCGACACCGACGACGCGGCGGACGTGCGGCGCGAGCGCGAACGCGGTGTTGCCTGTGCCGGTGGCGACGTCGAGGGCGAGGTCCCCCGGCGCGGGCCGGGCGAGGTCCAGCACCTCCTGGAGGCGGATCGCCGACGTGTGGAAGCTCGAGCGGGTGTAGTTCGCGGCGACGTTCTTGAAGCTGTCCCTGACGTCGGCCACGGGATGGAGTCTATGCGGCGATGAAGAACGCGGTGACGGCGATCACCAGGTAGGCGCCAAGCAGCTGCGCGCCCTCGAGCCAGTTCGTCTCGCCGTCGAGCGAGGTCACCGTCACGATCAAGGTGGCCAGGGCGACGATGCCGATCTCAAACGGCGTGAAGACGAAGTCGATCGGGTGGGCGGTCACCAGGCTCACAAAGACCAGCAGCGGCGCGACGAACATCGCCACCTGCGTCGAAGAGCCCACCGCGATCTCGACGGTGACGTCCAGCCTGTTCTTGAGGGCGAAGAAAACCGCCGAGGCGTGTTCGGCCGCGTTGCCGACCACCGGGATGAGGATCAGGCCGACGAAGACCGTCGGGACGTGCAGCGCGTCGATCGCAGAGTGCAGCGAGCTCACCAGCAGGTCGGATTCCAGGCCCACGGCCAGCGCGGCGACGGCGAGCGCCACGAGGGCGGTGCGCGTCGACCACGTCGCCTTCTCTCCCCGCTCGGGCACATGGAAAAGGTGCGCGTGGGTGATGTTGGTGAAAGCCAGCGCCGCCAGGTAGAGCGACATGAGGACCACCGCGACAAATACGCTCACCGCCTCGCGCGCGTCGCTGCCGACCCTGGAACCGAAGACGAGCATCGCCGGCACGACGAGGCCGGCGACCGCCAGGAGGAGCGACGACGCGTGCACGCTCGCGCTGCGCGGGTTGAACCGCATGCTCTTGTGCCGGAGGCCACCCGCGGCGAACGACAGGCCGAGCACCAGGAGCAGGTTGCCGACGATCGAGCCGATCAGCGTCGCCTTGAGGATGGCGACGTCTCCGGCGGCAACCAGGAAGAAGCCGACGATCAGCTCCGTCAGGTTGCCGAGCGTCGCGTTCAGCAGCCCTCCCTGGCGAGGGCCGAGGCGGATGGCCAGCTGCTCGGTCGCGCGGCCGATCAACGCGGCGAGCGGAACGATCGCCAGCGCCGACGACACGAAGACGACGGTCTGCTGGTGCAGCGCCGCGGCGGCGACCGATACGGGGACCAAAGCCAGAAGCGCGTAAAGGGGCGGCACCCGGAACCGTCCCTGCCCGCCGCCTCTCCGCGGTCGAGCGCCGTCAGCCGGCGTATGCGGGTGCAACTCCTGCGGGTCGCTGATGGTGTCCTCCTCCCAAATCTTGGTCCGGGCGGAGGTCTCGCCTTGGTCGTCGCCACCCTCGGCCCCGGGTGCGCGTGCGCCGTCTTGACGGGAACCGAGGCTTGGGGCTACTCCCCTTCGCTGCGGCGCAGCCTACAGCGCGGTTGGCGGGCGCCGCTTCCGTAGGACTACGGATTCCGGTTGCTAACGTATCGCCGTGTCGTCGAAACCCTTCACCGTCCCCGGCCGGGCGGCCGTGATCCATGCCAATCTCATCGGAGGACGCCGGTGACGAAGACGATTGCGCGCTGGACGGGCAACAAGGTCCTTTTCGACGTCGAGTCGGCGTCCGGGCACACGGTGCAGGTCGACGAGGCGCCGATCTTCGGCGACGACGCGGCGATGCGGCCGACGGAGATGCTGTTGGGGGCCCTTGGGGGCTGCACCGGCCTGAACGCCGTCCTGCTTCTCAAGAAGTTCAAGCAGCCGCTGCGCACGCTCGAGGTCGAGGTGGAGGGCGACCGCGACGAGGAGTGGCCGAAGGCGTTCAAGAGCATCCAGATCACGTTTCACTGCGCTTGGGACGGCGACGTCGACAAGAAGCTCGTCGACCAGGCGCTCGACTGGGCGTGCAACCGCTACTGCCCCATCCACGCCACGCTGGCGCGCGGTGTGAGGATCGAGCACCGGCGCATGGACCGCTAGCTGCTCGCCTGTCCGCACGACGGGTGAGGCGGTGGCCCGGAGCGGCCGGTGGGCCGCACGGACTTTCTCAAGACCCACATAGAATTAACCGGAGTTGCTGGACAGCTACGTTCCGCTGCTGATCTTCGCCCTGATCGTGTTCGGGCTGATCGGCGCTTTGGTGACGCTCAGCTTCGTGCTCGGACCGGCCAAGCCCTACAAGCGCAAGCTCGCGCCGTACGAGTCGGGCATCATCCCCGACACGCCGGCGATGCGCCGGCTCAGCGTCCGGTTTTACCTGACCGCGATGCTCTTCATAATCTTCGACGTCGAGGCGGTCTTCTTCTATCCGTGGGCCGTCCTCCTCAGGCAGCTCAAGTGGTTCGGCCTCATCGAGATGCTCGTCTTCATCGGCATCCTCCTCGTCGCCCTCGCCCACATCTGGAAGAAGGGAGGCCTGGATTGGGAATAGAGGCACTCGCCGAATCCCTCGGCCAGAACGTCCTCACCACCACGCTCGGCAAGCTGATCGGCTGGGGCCGCGGCAACTCGGTCTGGCCGCTCCAGTTCGGCCTCGCCTGCTGCGCGATCGAGATGATCCACACCGCCACGGCCGGCGTCGACATCGCGCGCTTCGGCTCCGAGGCGATGCGGGCCTCGCCGAGGCAGGCCGACATGATGATCGTGTCCGGGCGCGTCTCTCAGAAGATGGCGCCGATCCTCCGCACCCTCCACGACCAGATGCCAGAGCCGAAGTGGGTCATCTCGATGGGCGCGTGCGCCTCCACCGGTGGGGTGTTCAACAACTACGCGCTCCTCCAGGGCGTGGACAAGGTCGTGCCCGTCGACGTCTACATCCCCGGCTGCCCGCCCCGCCCCGAGGACCTGCTGAACGCGCTGATGATCCTGCAGGAGAGGATCAAGGCCCAAGGGATCACGCCGCGACAGTGATCTCGAATTCGCTCGTGGTCGAGAAGGGGGTCAGCGCGGGCGACGCGTGGATCACGATCGCGCCCGGCAGCGTGCACGAGGCGCTGGCGGCGCTGAAGGACGAAGGCTACCGACTGCTCGTCTTCTTGACGGCTGTCGACCACCTTCAGGACCATTCGCGACCTGAGTGGCCGGCGCGCTTCGAGGTCGTCTACCAGCTCCGCAATGCCGACACGAAAGAGCAGCTGCGCGTGCGCGCGTTCGTCGACGGCGAGTCGGGCAACCCGCCGCGCATAGATTCCGTCCACGACCTCTTCCCGCCCGCGAACTGGGACGAGCGCGAGACCTTCGACATGTTCGGCATCGAGTTCGCCGGACATCCGGACCTGACGCGCATCCTGATGCCCGACGACTGGGTCGGCCATCCGCTGCGGCGCGACTACCCGGTCGGCGGCGAGGTCGTCGAGTTCTCGGAAGAGCACGAGACGTGGCAGACGGCCCCCGACAAGGCATGACCGAAACCATCTCGCCGGGCGTGACCATCACCAAGGAGACGCGGACCGCCGCCTTCGGCGGTGAGGTCCTGACGATCAATTTCGGCCCCCACCACCCCTCGACGCACGGCGTCCTGCGCCTGATCGTCGACCTCGACGGCGAGCAGGTCCGCCGGCTGAAGCCTGTGATCGGCTACCTGCACACCGGGATCGAGAAGCAGGCAGAGGCCCTGCGCTGGCAGCAGGCCGTGGTGGTGACGGACCGGCACGACTACCTTTCGCCGCCGATCAACAACCTCGCCTACGCCCTGGCGGTCGAGAAGCTGCTCGGCGTCGAGGTGCCGCCTCGCGCAGCCGCGCTCCGCGTGATCATGTCCGAGCTCACACGCATCGCCTCCCACCTCGTCTGGCTCGGGACGAGCGGCATCGAGCTCGGCGCGTCCAGCGTGCTCATGTACTGCTTTCGCGAGCGGGACACGATCCTCAACATGAACGAGGAGATCTCGGGCTTCCGGATGCACACGTCGTACATCCGGCCAGGCGGCGTCATGGCCGACGCCACACCTCGCTTCCTCGACATGCTCGACCGGTTCACGCGCGAGATGCCCGAGCACATCGACGAGTACGAGGACCTGCTCACGATGAACCCGATCTGGCGCGCGCGCACGATGGGCATCGGCAGGCTGCCGGCCGAGGACGCCAAGGTGCTGGGCGCGAGCGGCCCGATGCTGCGCGGCTCGGGTGTGGCCTGGGACCTGCGCAAATCGATGCCTTACTCGAGTTACGAGACCTACGACTTCGAGATCGCGACCTCGGACATGTGCGACTGCTACGGCCGCTACCTGGTGCGCATGAAGGAGATGCGCGAGGCGGTCAAGATTCTTCGCCAGGCGCTCGACCGGCTGCCCGACGGGCCGGTAAACGTCGACGACCGCAAGGTGCTGCCGCCGCCGCGCGAGGAGCTCGAGACCTCGATGGAGGCAGTGATCCATCACTTCAAGCTCTTCAACGAGGGCTACTCCGTGCCCGCGGGCGACGCCTACGTCGCGGTGGAGTCGGGTCGGGGCGAGAACGGCTGCTACGTCGTCAGCGACGGCACGCACAAGCCGCGGCGCGTGAAGTTTCGCTCCGCCTCGTTCGTCAACCTGCAGCCGCTCGAGCGCATGGCGATGAACCACATGGTCGCCGACCTGGTCGCGATCATCGGCACCGCCGACACCGTGCTCGGGGACGTGGACCGGTAGATGGGCGTCCTCTCCGAGCACGTCGTCGAGGAGATCCGCGCCCTTCCGCCGCGCTTCCCCGAGATCCGCTCCGCGGTCATGCCTGCGCTCGACCTGGCGCAGGAGGAGTTCGGCTACCTCACACCCGAGGCGATGAGCGAGGTGGCCGAGCTGCTCGCGCTCGACCCGGGATACGTCGAAGGCGTGGCGACCTTCTACACGCTCTTCCACACCCGGCCCGTCGGCAAGCACCGCATGTACCTCTGCACGAACATCTCGTGCAAGCTGCGCGGCGCCGACGACCTGCTCGAGCACGCGATGAAGGCGGTCGGCGTGAAGGACTTCGATGACGTCAGCGCGGACGGCCTGTTCAGCGTCGAGGCCGTGGAATGCCTTGGCGCGTGCGAGTACGCGCCGATGATGCGCCTCGACCACTCGTATCACTACGACTTGACTCCTGAGAAGCTCGACGCGCTGATCGCCGAAAGAAAAGGTCGACCAGCCCCTCCGGCGGCTGCGCAGCCACCTCCCCGTAAACGGGGAGGACCTGCTCCCAAGAGGAAGGCCGATGCCTGAGCTTCGCGGCACCACCAAAGGCCCGGTCCTGACCCGCTGGTTCGGGACCGAGAACCTCCACACCCTCGACGTCTACGAGGGCTTGGGCGGCTACGCCGCCATGCGCAAGGCGCTGACGACCATGAACCCGGACCAGATCGTCCAGGAGATCAAGGACTCAGGCCTCCGCGGACGAGGCGGCGCGGACTTCTCCACCGGCGTCAAGTGGTCGCTGATGCCCAAGGAGTCGCCGGTCCCGATGTACCTCGTCGTCAACGCAGACGAGTCCGAGCCGGGCTCGGCCAAGGACCGCTACCTCATGGAGAACTCGCCACACATGCTGCTCGAGGGCATCGGCATCGCGGCCTTCGCGATTCGCTCTCACCAGGCGTGGATCTACATCCGCGGCGAGTACGACGTGCCCTACGCGCGGCTCACCGACGCGATCGCCGAGATGCACGCCAAGGGCTACCTCGGCGACGACCCGTTCGGCAGCGGCTGGCCGCTGGACATCCGCATCTTCCGCGGGCACGGCGCCTACATCTGCGGCGAGGAGGGCGCGCTGCTCGAGTCGCTCGAGGGCAAGCGGGCGCAGCCGCGCGCGTGGAAGCCTCCCTATCCCGCACAGAAAGGCGCGTGGGGACGGCCGACGACGGTGAACAACGTCGAGACGATCAGCACCGTGCCCTGGATCATCGAGAACGGCGCCGCTGCCTACGCCAAGCTCGGCACCGAGAAGGCGCACGGCACCAGGATGTTCACCGTCAGCGGGCACGTGCGGCGCCCCGGCAACTACGAGATGGAGATCGGCAAGTCGTACCGCGACCTCATCGAAGGGATGGCCGGGGGCGCGCTGCCGGGCCACACCATCAAGGCCTGGTGGCCCGGCGGCTCGTCTTCGCCGGTCATGCCTGGCGACCTCCTCGACACCACGACCGATCTCGACGGCATCAAGGACGTCGCCAACCTGAAGAACCACCCGGTGCCGCCGCTCAACGCCGGCGGCCGCGCCTTCGCCACGATGGGCGGCTCGGGCGGGGTGATCGTGATGGACGAGTCGTTCTGCGCCGTCAAGGCGGCGCACCGGTTGCTGCAGTTCTACGCCCACGAGTCGTGCGGCAAGTGCACGCCGTGCCGCGTCGGCGGCAACTGGGCGGTGCGCGCGTACGAGCGCATCCTTTCCGGCAGCGGCAGCGAGCAGGACATCGCCATCCTCGACCGCGTCCAGGAAGGCCTTCAGGCGGGGCGGTGCCTGTGCGGCCTGGGTGACGCGGCCGGCTGGGTGATCGCCTCGAGCCTCACGCACTTCCGGAGCGAGTACGAGGAGCACGCCCTGCACAACGTCTGCAGTGCCGAGAGGGCTGCCCCTCCGGCGGCCACGGCCGCGACCTCCCCGCAGGCGGGGAGGAGCTAGCCCATGCCCGACGTCACGCTCACGATCGACGGGCGCCCGGTCACCGTGCCCGCGGGCACGCTGGTGGTCGAGGCGGCCAAGAAGCTCGGCATCGAGATCCCGGTCGTCTGCTAACAACACAAGCTGAACTACGTCGGTGCCTGTAGGATGTGCGTGGTCGAGATCACACCCGGGCCCCCCATCGCACGCATC
>CBJLKR010000030.1:0-15576 GCA_966423695.1 uncultured bacterium
ATGCTCGGCGTGCAGGTCCTCGCGCCGGATCTCAGTCCGCAGACCCGGTTCGCGCTCGACGCCGGCCAGATCGTCACGGCGGCCGCCGCCGCGGGCTTCCTGATCCCGCCGATTCGCAGAGACTTCGCGATGGTCGCGCCGATCGACCCTGATAACCCGTTCCACACCCTGGCGCTCGTCCTCGCCGCCCTGCTTCTCGGCACGCAGATCACCTCGATCGCGTTCACCGACGTGCTCACGGCGGACCTCCACCAGGCGCCTCTGAGCCTGGCCGACCTCGCCCTCGACGAGGGGCCGTTCCTGGTCCTCGCCGTCGCCGGCGTCGGGCTCTTCATTCGCCGCAACGCGGCGGGCGCGGCGGGGCGCCTCGGGTTGGTCCGTCCGGCCTGGTGGCACATCGTGGTCGCGCTCGCCGCGGCCGGTGTCTTCCTCGCCCTGGGCCAGGCCTCCGATGTGCTCAGCCACACGCTGTCGCCCGACCTCGCCAGACGCGTCGACGCCACGACGAACCACGTGTTCGGGCAGCTCGGCAGCCCGATCGGCATCGTCGCCGTCGCCCTCATCCCCGGCATCTGCGAGGAGGTGCTATTCCGCGGTGCGCTCCAGCCGCGGCTCGGGCTGATCGCGACGGCGGTGCTGTTCACCTCGGTCCACACCGAGTACGGCCTTTCCTTCGACACGCTGGCGGTCTTCGTCCTGGCGCTCGGCCTCGGCCTGGTTCGCAAGTACACGAACACCACCAGCTCGTGCCTGTGTCACGTCAGCTACAACCTGTTGGTGGGCATCAGTCTGGCCGGCGCGATGCTGAACGTCGCCATCGTCGCCGAGGCGATGCTCATCGCCGTCGCCGCCTACGCGATTTGGACCGAGCGGCGGCGCCGCGCCTCGGTGACCGATTAACAGGCTGGGTGGTCGAAAGGGCGGGCGCGGCATAGAATGCGCCCGATGACACCAGATGTGGGAGCCGCCGACGCGGTCAAGCCCAATATGTTGGCCACACGAACGATGCCGGTCATCGCCGTCGTGAACCAGAAGGGCGGCGTCGGCAAGACGACCACGGCGATCAACCTGGCGGCGGCCCTGGCCGAGGTCGGCCACCGGACCCTGCTGGTCGACCTCGATCCTCAAGCCAACTCAACCTCGGGCCTCGGCCTGGATCCCCTGCGCGCGCGGCTGAACGTCTACCACCTGCTCAGCGGCGAGGCGGCGCTGGCCGAAGTCGTCCAGCCGACCGGCATCGAGGGATTGCAGCTCGTCCCCTCGCACATCGACCTCGCCGGCGCCGAGATCGAGCTCGCGTCGTTTCCCCAGCGCGAGAGCTTGCTGCGGCACGCGCTCGACGCACCGCCCGAGGGCGTCGAGATCGTGCTCATCGACTGTCCACCCTCACTCGGTCTGCTCACGCTCAACGCGCTGGTCGCGGCGACGAGCATGCTCATCCCCACCCAGTCGGAGTACTTCGCGCTCGAAGGCCTGCGTCACCTGATGTACACGCACCAGCTGGTGCGTTCGAGGCTGAACCCGCATCTCGCCATCGCGGGCATCGTGATGACGCAGTTCGACTCGCGCACCACCCTGTCGTGGGATGTGCTCGAGGCCGTGCGCAGGGCGCACCCGCATCACCTTCTCGACACCCTGATCCCGCGCAACGTCCGCATCAGCGAGGCGCCGAGCCACGGCAAGTCGGTCCTCGAGTTCGATCCCACATGCCGAGGCGCGCTCGCTTACCGCGCGCTCGCGAAGGAGTTGCTGGAACGATGAGCCAACCAAGACCACGAGGCCTGGGCCGCGGACTCGACGCGTTGATCCCGATGTCGGCCGAAGGCGAAGCGCTGGTGCCGCAGATGATCGCGGTCGACCAGATCCGGGCGTCGCGCCACCAGGTGCGGTCGCGCTTCGACGCCGAGCCTCTGAGCGAGCTCGCCGAGTCGATCCGCCTTCATGGCGTGCTGCAGCCGCTGCTCGTGCGGCGGCTCGCGGACGGCTACGAGCTCATCGCGGGCGAGCGACGGTGGCGAGCGGCGCGCATCGCGGGACTGCGCACGGTGCCCGCGGTCGTACGCGCGGACGCCGGCAGCGACGAGCAGCTCGTCCTCGGCTTGATCGAGAACCTGCAGCGGACGGACCTCGACCCCATCGAAGAGGCGCGCGGCCTGCGACGGCTGATCGAGGAGTTCGGCCTCACTCACGAAGACGTGGCCGCGAGGCTCGGCAAACACCGCGTTTCGGTGACGCAATCGCTGCGCCTCCTCGGTGGGGCTCCCGCGGTGCAGTCCGCGGTCGCGTCGGGCGTCATCACCGCCGGACACGCGCGAGCGCTGATCGCGCTCGACGCACAGGCGGAGCAGGAGCACGGCCTCAAGGTCGTCATCGCCAAGCACCTCTCCGTGCGCCAGACGGAGAACTGGGTCCGCACGTATCGGCCGGCACACCGTCGCCGCGCGCAGTCCACCGCGGAGCTGCGGGCGATCGCGGCCGACATCGAATCGAGCGTCGGGCTTCCGGCGCGCCTGACGGGCAACCTCAATCGCGGCAAGCTCGAAATCCGCTACTCGAGTCGCGAGGAGCTCGAACGGGTCTGCGCTAAGCTCGTTTCGTAACGGTATGGCGGCCCAACACGAGCGCGCGGCTGGCGCCGCCCCACAGGAGAGCTCGACGGCGTCTTCGCTGCTGCGCGAGGTCGCCGAGGTCGTCGTCCTCGCGATCATCCTTTACTTCGGGATCAGCTTCGCCGTCCAGGCAGTGCACGTCGAGGGCCTCTCGATGTACGCGACGCTCGAGGACAACGACTACCTCATCGCCAACAAGATCGATTACCGGCTGCATCCGCCGGAGCGAGGCGACATCGTCATCCTGCGCCCGCCGACGAACAACTCCACCGATTTCATCAAGCGGATCGTCGGCCTCCCCGGCGAGCGCGTCCTCATCCGTGCCGGCAAGGTTTACATCAACGGCCACCAGCTCCAGGAGCCCTACCTCCCGGAGGCGTGGGTGAACGACGACAACTGGCCCGACAACCCGGCCGGCGATGTCATGGGCCCCGATCAGTACTTCGTGATGGGGGACAACCGCAATCGCTCCCAGGATTCGCGGTTCTTCGGACCCATCAGTCGCGACCGCATCGACGGCAAGGCATGGTTCCGGATCTGGCCCTTTGGTCAGTTCGACATCTACAAGAAGATGCCGGCGCTCGACACCGGCGCGCTCGAGGTCGGCTACCGGCCGGTCGCCGCTTAGACCATGCGCGCGCGAGCGCGCGGCTACGCCCCGATCGCCAGCCGGAAGGCGGAGTCGCGGGCGAACGGACCGATGACCGACATCTGCAGCGGACCGCTCAGCACGCGCGACGCTACGCGCTTGACGTCCCCAGCCGTCACCGCGTCGACGAGCGCCAGCTCTTCGTCGATCGTCTTGATCTCGCCGAGCAGGAGCTGCTGGTAGGTCAGCCAGAACGCCACCCCGTTTGTCGTCTCGAGCTCGAGGCGCAGGCGTCCCTTGGTGAACTCCTTGGCGCGTGCGAGGTCGTCCTCGGCGACCTCGGCCTCGCCCATGCCGCGCAGCTCCTCCATGGCGGCGTTGACCGCGTCGGCCGCCTTCTTCGGCTCGACGCCGATGTACACGCCGAGGTAGCCCGTGTCGCGGTGCTTCTGCGTGAAGCTGTGCACGTCGTAAGCGAGGCCCAACCGCTCGCGGATGTTGAGGAAGAGGCGTGAGCTCATGCCTTCGCCCAACACCGTGTTGAGCAGGTCGAGCGCGTAGCGGTCGGGGTCCATGTAGCTCAGCGCCCGCGCGCCGAGGCAGACGTGAGCCTGCTCGGTGTCGCGCCGGCGCACGAGGACGCGGGGGCCGCTCAGGTCAGCGGGCGATTCGATCACCCCGCCGCCGTTTGGATCCGCGCGCAGCGAGAGCTGGCGGCCGACGAGGTCGATCGTCTCCGCGACCTCGAGCGAGCCGGCCACGCCGACGACGAGGTTGGGCAGCCGGTAGTGCAGGTCGGCGTACTCGAGGATATCGTCGCGCGTGAGACCCATCACCGATGCCTCCGTCCCGGCGATGTCGCGGCCGAGCGGGTGGCCGGGCCAGATGAGCTCCTCGAAGAGGTTCTGAACCAGCTCCTGCGGCTGGTCCTGGTACATGCGCAGCTCGTCGAGGATGACCATGCGCTCCTTCTCGACGTCCTCGGGTTCGAGGCGGGAGTTGGCGACGATGTCGAACAGGACGTCGAGGCCAAGGCCGATGTGCTCGGCCGGCAGCCGCGCCCAGTACACGGTCAGCTCCTTGTCCGTCGACGCGTTGATGAAGCCACCCACGCCTTCGATCGCGTCGGCAATCTGCTTCGGGGTCGGCCGGCGCTTGGTGCCTTTGAAGTACAGGTGCTCGATGAAGTGGGACACGCCGCCCAGGCGATCGTCCTCGAGGCGCGAGCCGCCGCCGAACATGAGCACCACGCTGGTCGAGTGGCGCTCGGGCATCGGTTCGACGACGAGGCGTGCCCCGCCGGGCAGCTGGTGGAGCCGGTGGGGCGGCGGCATGGAATCGGAAAGTATAGGCGGCGCCTTTCGGGCTTTCGCTAGAGAGACCCTTCGCGCAGCGCGCCCAGCGCCGCGTACAACGTCATGGCGACGTAGTCGGCGGGCATGCCGTCGGAGACCGCGTCCAGCGCGTCACCGAGGTAGCGGCGCACGTTCGGCACCGTGTCGATCTCCTCTAGCTCCAGGCAGTCGCGGATCGCGCCGGCGATGTCGTTCGGGGTGATCTCTTCATCACCGGCCTCGTCCGCGACCGAGTTGATGAGGGCGATCGCACGCCGGATGCGCTCGGCGGCCGACCCGCCGGCGCCGTTACTGCTCAGCCGCTTTGCGGGGACCCACTACCACGCGCCTGTCGGGCTCTTCACCGATGCTCGAGCTCGTCACGTCGGGGTCGCCCTCCAGTGCCAGGTGGATCGCGCGCCGCTCGAAGGGCTGCATCGCGTCGAGCGTGATGGCGTCGCCTGTCATCTTCACCTGGCGCGCCGCCCGCATCGCGATCTCGCGCACGGTGTGCTCGCGGCGCTGGCGGTAGCGCTCGACGTCGACGATGACGCGCTCGCCCTCCTCCAGGTGCTTGCCGACCATGACGTTGGTGACGGACTGCAGGGCGCGCAGCGTCTCGCCGCGCCAACCGATGAGCGCTCCGAGGTCGCGCCCCGTGATGTCGAGCGTGATCGGTTCGCTCCCGGCGCGAACGCTGACCTGGGCGCGCACGCCCATGTGCTTGAGAAGGCCCTCGACGAGGGATCGCGCGATCTCGGCCTTGCCGTTCGCCGGCGCGGTTGCGGTCGCCGCCGGCGCGGCCTGTTCGACCACCGAAACCTCGACCACCGTCTCCTCAGGGGTCTCGCTGAGGATCTTGACGTCGACGTTACGCCGGCTCTCCTGGAGCTCCATCAGCGCCGCGTCGACGGCCTCATCGAGGGTGCGGCCGCGGCCCACAGACGACTTCACCTGCGTTCACTCTCCTTGCCCTGCTTCGGGGCGCGGTTCTTCGGTTTGCTGCTCGACTTCGGCGGGAGGACCGCAGGCCCCGGTCTCTGACCGTTGGCCGCCACCGGCGGTCCGGTGGCTGGCAGGAAGCGCTTGGGCAGCACGTTGCCCCAACCCACGACGAAGCTCTGCTGAATGATACTCACGCAGTTTCCGACGAACCAGTAGAGACCCAGGCCCGCCGGCACGTTCAGGGCGAAGAAAAGAATCATCAGCGGCGAGATCAGCACCATCGTCCGCTGCATCTGCTGCGTCTGCAGCTCCTGCTCCGTCGGGTTCGGAGCGGGCGGCATCTGCATCATCTTCGACTGGACGTAGGTCGTCGCCGCGGCGAGCAACGGGAATATCAGGTAGACCGGGTCTGCCGGGATCGGGAGGCCGGCGAACAGCACGTGGTGGTTCGGATACTCGTTCAGGTTGGGCACGAACAGGAAGTGCGCGGCGGTGTGCGACGTCCTCGCGAAGTTGGTGAACACGTAGTAGAGCGCGATCAGCACGGGCATCTGGAGCACCATCGGCAGGCAGCCCACGAACTGGCCGAGCGGATTGATGCCGTGCTCCTGGTAGAGCTTCATCGTTTCGGTGTTCAGCCGCTGGGGATCCTTCTTGTACTTCTTGCGCAGCTCGGCGACTTGCGGGGCGAGCTTGCGCTGCTCGACCATCGCCTTGCGCGACGTGATGAGCTGGAACTGCAGGAGCGGCGCAAGCAGCGCGCGGATGATCAGCGTGATGACGATCACGGCGACGCCGTAGGCGCCGATACTGGCGAGGATCGGCACGGCCTGGACCGCTGAGTACACCGTGTGGAGAAGCCAATCCAGGCTGAGCCCGAAGATCGCCCACCACAGGCTGTGGATGGGCTGGAGGAAGTCGAAGAAGTGTCCCATCAGGGCACCGGGTCGTAGCCACCAGCCGCGAACGGGTGGCAGCGGGCGATCCGGGCCGCGCCCATCCATCCGCCCTTCAGCCAGCCGTACCTCTCGACCGCCTCGTACGTGTAGTGCGAGCACGACGGGTAGTAGCGGCAGGACGGCGGCATGATGCGCGACAGCGTCAGCTGGTAGCCCCGGATCAGGATCAGAAACAGCTTCGTCATGGCCTCAAGTTGGCGAGCCTGAGCGCAGCCTGCGAAGCCTCCGCCCTCAGGTCCGCGAACGAAACCTCGAGCGCGGCGGGGCGGGCGATCAGGACCACGTCATATCGTATTCCCCCCGCAAGGGCCGGCGAATCGGGACCGAGGAGCTCCGCTCGGGCGGCTTCGCGCAGGCGCCTGCGGGCGCGGTTGCGCTCGGTGGAAGTCTTGATCCCGCGGCTCACAGTGACCCCGACGCGGTTTCCGTCGCGCGCCGAGGGCACGGCGATGGCGACGAACGCCCGACCGCTGTGAAACCGCCTGCCGCCGATGGCGGCCTGAAAATCAGACCGCTTGCGGACGCGGTCTCGACGCTTCGTCTGCTGAACCCCGCGCCGGCAGGTCCGGCGCTAAGCGAGCCGCTCCCGGCCCTTGCGGCGCCGGCTGCGAAGCACGCGCGCACCGCCCCGCGTGCTCATCCGGCGCAAAAAGCCGTGGACGCGGCGGCGGTAGCGTTTCTTGGGTTGATAGGTGCGTTTGATCGCGCCAGTGTACCGAACGCCCGATGTCTACCTCTTGATACCGGACCTATCACTTCATCGTTGTCGCAACGTGCCTTGCGGTATCCACAGGCCGGTGTTATAGTCCCCGCCCGGAAGCAAAGGCATAACGCATCCAAGCACTCATCCAGTACGAAATCGAACCCTTCGTTTAACCAATTCTTACAAGTAAGCAACCTTTAGTCGCACAGTACCGCTTCCATGTTTCGGGATTGACCGGATAGCGGATTTCGGACAGGCAGGAGCCGCCAGCCTGTGGAAATCCGGGCCGCTCTTTTCCACAAGGCACCAAGGAGGCGGAGCTCGTGGGCGAAGAGCTTCGGTTGAATCCGCGGTCCCGCGCAGCGCGATCACGCGGTCGCGGTACGGGCACCGCGACGGCCATGATGGGGGAGGCGTTCGGTCACAAGTTGTCCACAGGTTTTGCCGCGGGTAGAGGCCGGCGGTCCACAGGGGGCGCGCAACCCAACCATGGGGGGTGGGACGGGCTGCGCAGTAGTAAGGAGGAGGTGGCTTGAACCAGGACCAGATCTGGTCGCAGGTGCAGGAGGAGCTGCGCTTTCAGCTCGCGAAACGCACCTACGATATGTGGCTCAAGAACACGTCGGTGGTGTCGGCCGACGGTGGGACGTTCCGAATCGGCGTGCCGAGCAAGCTCGCCAAGGACTGGCTCGAAGACCGTTTCTCGGGCCTCATCCAGGAAACGCTGCAGGCGGTCACCGGCTCGGAGGTCGACATCGATTTCGTCATCGCGCCGTCGGGTCACCGGCCGGCGCATGTGCTCTTCGACGGCGACGACGGCGTCGCGACGAGCAACGGTCACGAAAACGGTCACGACACGGCCGCCGAGCCCGCTGTCGAGACCGGCGCCATCGTGCCCTCCGAGCTGAACGCGCGCTTTCGGTTCTCATCTTTCGTCGTCGGTCATAACTCGCAGTTCGCGCACGCGGCAGCCAAAGCGGTGGCCGAAGCTCCGGGCGACAGCTACAACCCGCTCTTCCTCTATGGAGGCGTCGGTCTCGGCAAGACGCACTTGATGCACGCCATCGGTCACGAGGTGCACGAGCGCTTCCCGCGCAAGCGTGTCGTCTATCTAACGTCGGAGCAGTTCACCAACGAGGTCATCAGCTCGATCGCCACCGCCCGGATGGGCGAGTTCCGGCACAAGTACCGCACGGTCGACGTGCTGCTCATCGACGACGTGCAGTTCCTCGCCGGCAAGGACCGCACGAAGGAGGAGTTCTTCCACACCTTCAACGCCCTCCACGAGATCAACAAGCAGATCGTCATCTCGTCCGACCGTCCACCGAAAGAGATCCCCACGCTCGAGGACCGGCTGCGTTCGCGATTTGAGTGGGGACTCATCGCCGACATCCAGCCGCCGGACTTCGAAACCCGGCTCGCCATCCTTCATTCCAAGCTCGGAGACAACTCGAGTCTCATCCCCGAAGAGGTCTTGAGCTTCATCGCGCACAAGGTGCAGAGGAACATTCGCGAGCTCGAAGGCGCGCTCACGCGCGTCCAGGCTTTCGCCGCGGTGCACCAGCGCCAGCTCGACGAGGAGGAGGCGGCCCGGCTTCTGTCCGACATCATCCCCGCGGGCACCCGCAAGCCGATCAACGTCGAGCGCATCCAGGCGCTCGTCGCGGATTACTACAACGTCACGCTCGAGGACATGAAGAGCAAGCGGCGCGACAAGCACATCGTGTTCCCGCGCCAGGTCGCGATGTTCCTGGTGCGCGAGGAGACGCCATCGTCGCTGCCGGCGATCGGCAAGGCTTTCGGCGGCCGCGACCACACGACAGCACTGCACTCGATCGAGAAGATCGCCAACGAGCTGAAAGAGGATGAGCGGCTGCGCTACGAGGTGCAGTCGATTCGCGAAAAGCTGTACGTCCAGTGACGACCGGCGCGGTCTCCACAGCTTTTGAGAACCGTCTTGGGACGCGGCTGGGACGGACCGCCGGCGGGCGTTTCCTCCCCACAGAGTTGACAGCGCTCAGGGGCCACGGCGTCGATTGCCCAGAGCTTTTCCACGCTGGATTTCGATCTGTAAACGATCTGGACATCCACAGTCCGCACAGCGCTTACTGTTATCGACTACGAGTTTTTTCTATCAAGCGGATCTCTACTAACGGGGGACAAGTATCGTGAGTTCCAAAGTGCTAGCAGCTCAGATGAAGGTCACGTGCAGACCTGCGGTGCTCGGTCAGGCGTTGCAGGTCGTGTCCCGCGCGATATCGAGCCGGACGACGCTGCCGATCCTGAACAACATTCTCATCGAGACGACATCCGAGGGGCTCGCGCTGACGGCGACCAACCTCGAGATCGGCATCCGCAAGGTGGTCCCCGCCGAGGTGGGTGCCGAGGGCTCGACCACAGCTCCCGCGCGCCTGCTCACCGACTTCGTGGGCACGCTGCCGGACGACGACCTGGAGATGACGCTGGACGGGCCGACGCAGTCCCTGAACCTTCGCTGCGCGAGGTTCGACACCCACATCAAGTGCATCGAGGCCGAAGAGTTCCCGCCCGGTCCGCGGCCGGACGAGGGCGACCGGCTGGAGGTTGGACTAGACGACCTCGTGCGCGCCGTCGAGCAGACCCAGATGGCCGCGTCCACGGACGAGGCGCGACCGGTGCTGACCGGCGTGCTCGTGCAGGTACAGGGCGGCAGCCTAACCCTGGCCGCGACCGACGGCCACCGGCTGGCGGTCCGCAAGCTGGCCGCCGCCGGTGCGAGCGACCTGGAGGCGAGCCTGATCGTGCCGGCGCGGGCGCTGGCCGAGCTCTCACGCGTGCTGAAGGGCGAGCCCGGGAAGGTCGAGGTCATCATCTCGAAGGCGCGCAACCAGGTCTTCTTCCGCGCGGGCAGCTCGGAGCTCACGTCGAGGCTTATCGACGGTAAGTATCCAAACTACGCACAGGTTATCCCCAGCAAGAGCTCGACCACCGTGAAGGTGTCGACCTCGGAGCTCACGCAGACGGTGCGCGCCGTGTCGCTGTTCGCACGCGACAGCGCGAATGTCATCCGCCTCAAGGCCGGGGACCGCGCGCTCACCCTGAGCGCGACCACGAACGAGGTTGGGGACAGCAAAGCCGAGATCAACGCCGACGTCGACGGCTCGGACATCCAGATAGCGTTCAACGCCCGCTACGTCCTGGACGCCCTCGGGGTGATGGGGGAGGACGAGGTCGAGCTCATGTTCGACGGTCCTCTCAGCCCGGGGCTGATGCGACCGCCGGGCAAGGAGCACTACCTCTACGTGATCATGCCCGTGCGGGTGGCGATGAGCTAAGCGCACCGCCAGAGTGCGCTTACGCCGCCTACGTCTTCGCAACCACCGCAACTACGCGCAGCTCGACCTGGCGCCTGGCGAGGGCGTCAACGTGTTCATCGGGCCGAACGGCCAGGGCAAGACCAACCTGCTGGAGGCGGTGGCGATGGTGGCGCTCTCCTCGTCGCCGCGGGCGCGGCGGGAGAGCGAGCTAATCGGCCCGGTCGGTCCGGGCTCGCGGATCGATGCCCTCGTCGCCGACGGCCGGTCGACGCATGAGATCGCGCTCGCGCTCGATAGGGACGAGGACCGGACCCGGCGCAGCATCGAGGTGGACGGCGTCCGGAGGCGGGCGGTGGACCTGCCCGGGCTCTTCCGGGTCACGTTGTTCTGGCCCGACGACCTCGGCCTGGTCAAGGGCGGCCCGGAGCTCCGGCGGCGCTTCCTCAACCAGATGCTCGTCCAGGTGGAGCCCGGGTACGCCCGCGCGCTGTCCGGGCTGCGCCGCGTGCTCGAGCAGCGCAACAGCCTGCTCAAGAAGATGGCCGCCGGGGAAGGCGGCGCGGACATGCTGGCGGCCTGGGACGAAGAGCTCGTCCGGGTCGGCAGCGTGATCGTTGACGCGCGCGCCAAGGCCGTGCGCGAGCTCGAACCGGAAGCCGCGCGGAGCCACGGCAGGATCGCGGTCGGAGAGCGTCTGGAGGTCGCCTACGAAGGGCCTCCGGAAGACCTCCGCGAAGCTGTGCATAACTCGCTCGCCGAGGACCTGCGCCGAGGCTCGACAAGTGTCGGGCCGCATCGCGACGACGTCCGCATCGTGCTCGACGGCTCGGACGCCAGATCGTTCGGCTCCCAGGGCCAGCAGCGGACGGCGGTGGTGAGTCTCAAGCTTGCGGAGGCGGCCCTGATCGAGCACCGGACCCAAGAGCGCCCCGTGATGCTTCTCGACGACGTTCTGTCCGAGCTGGACGGCAGCCGGCGGGCGGCACTGCTCGACGAGGTCGCCGCGGGTGGCCAGGTCATAGTCACGTCGGTCGAGGCCGGTCCGTTTCCGCCCGAGCTGATCGCCGGAGCGAGGGTGTGGACGGTCACGGACGGGCGAATCGAGGCCTGTGGATAAGCTGGGCAATATCCTGCCGAAGGTGCTGCGCAAGCAGCCTGGCGGGGGAAGGTTGATCGGGGGTCAGATCGCCTCCGCGTTCCGCGCCGTGATCGGCCCGGATGTGGCCGCGCTCTGCGACGACGTCGAGCTCCATTCCGGCGTGCTTGTGATCACGACCTCGAACCCGGCCCTGGCCCACCAGCTGCGCCTCGACGCGGAGACCATCCTGGCCCGGCTGAACCGACCTGAGCTGGGGCGCAAGGTCCGCGAGCTGCGGGTGCGGATCGGCAGGCCGACGCCGCGATGACGCTGACCCCCGACGTCCGCCGCGCGGCGTCGCTGAGCGGGACGCCCATACGCGTCGTGGCCGGCGCCGGCACCGGCAAGACGGCCGTGATCGCGGAGCGGTTCCGCCGTCTTGTCGTCTCTGGGGCGCCTCCCGCCTCGATCCTGGTCATGACCTTCACCGAACGCGCGGCAGCGGAGATGCGGGGGCGCATCGAGCACCTGATCGGCGACGACGCGCCGTCCGTCGGCACCTTCCACTCGATCGCGCTGGGCTGGCTGCGGGAGGACGGCAGGGCGGTGGGAGTGCCGCACGGCTTCCGCCTGCTGACCGGCGCCGATCGCTGGATCTTCGCCCGCGAGCTCATGTGGTCGCTCGGCGACCTCGCGCTCACCGGAGACGAGCGCCCGGACGACCTGGTGGGTCCGGTCCTCCAGATGCTCGAGCGCTTGAAGCAGGAGCTCGTCCCGTTCGAGCGCCTGGACCGTTGGGCCGCCGGCACCGACGACCGCGAGCGCGGCGCGTTGATGCGCGCATGCGTGCGCCTTTATCGAGCGTATGAGCGCGAATGCCGCAAGCAGCGGCTCCTCGACTTCGACGATCTCCTGCTGCTGGCGGTCCGGATGTTCGAGAAGAGCCCTCCGCTGCTGGCGCGTTACGCCGCCCGCCATCCACACGTGCTGGTCGACGAGTACCAGGACCTCAACCTCGCGCAGGAGCGGCTCGTCGAGCTCATCGCAGCGGGCTCGCTGCCCTTCGTGGTGGGCGACGACGACCAGTCGATCTACCGTTTCCGTGGCGCGTCCCGAGCGAGCCTGGAGCGGTACGTCACGAGCTTTCCCACGACGCGCACCGTCACGCTGGGGCGCAACCGGCGCAGCTCGCGGCGGATCGTCACCGCCGCCGGATCGGTCATCGCGCACAACCCTGACCGGATCGCCAAGGAGCTTCGCGCGGAGGCGCCGGGACCGAGGGTCGAGCTGTGGGCCTGCGACGACTCGGGCGCCGAGGCCGCGGCCATCTCGCGCGAGGCGGCCTCACTCATCGCCGCGGGAACGCCGCCCAGATCGATCGCGGTGCTGTGCCGGACCAACGCCATCGCCCGCCCGATCGGCGTGGCGATGGCCGCAGCCGGCGTGCCGCACGTCGTCCTCGGAGGCAACGGTTTCCACGAGCTGCCGGAGGTCAAGGACGTGATCGCGATGCTGCGCGCTGTCCGCGATCCCACCGACGTCATCGCGCTGGCGCGACCGGCCGCGGCCTCCCTCCAGCCTCTGCTCGTGGAGCTCGCGCCCGCCGCGCAGCACCTCGACGTCCGCGACCTCTTCTTCGACCTGATGGAGCGCTCGGGCTACCCCGCGACCGCCAACGTGGCGCGCTTCGGCGAGAAGATCGCGGAATTCTGTGACGTCTCGCCGGACCATTCTCTCGAGGCGTTCATGCGGCGGCTCGAGCTCGTGCTGTTGTCAGGCGAGGACGAGGAGCCCGCGCCCGGCGAACTTGGCGACGCCGTGCAGGTCATGACGATCCACCAGTCGAAAGGCCTCGAGTTCGAGGCCGTGTTCGTGCCGTCGCTCGTCGAGGGGCGGCTGCCGCAGTCGGCGCGATCGCCGCGGTTCGAGCTGCCCGCCACTGTGCTCGAGCCGCTCGTGCGCGGACGCGAGGACGTGATCGCCGAGGAGCGCCGGCTCCTCTACGTGGCGATGACGCGGGCTCGGCGCCGGCTGTTCCTGACCTACGCGGCGCACTACGAAGGCGGCCGGCGGTGGCGGCCGTCGCGCTTCCTCGAAGAGCTTCGTGAGGGTGCGCGTCACGCGGTGGTCAACAAGGCGATTCCGTCCGAGCCGAGCCATGCGGCGCCCGCCGCGGCGGCGAACAGCAACGGCGCGGGCGAAGTCCAGCTCTCGTTCAGCTCCATCGCCGCGTATCGCGACTGCCCGCGGCAGTACTGGTACCGCCACGTCCGTCGGCTGCCCGTGGCGCAGAGCGCAGAGGCGGTGCATGGAGTGATCCTCCACGAGGTTCTGCGCCTGGCCGGCGAGCTGCGCAAGCAGGGTCTTCCGTTGACCGCGGCCCGGCTTCGCGCGCTCCACCGCAAGGTGTGGGATGCAACCCCGTTCCCCGACTCGCGTCGCGCGGCCGTGTTCAAGCGCAACGGCGCGGCGGCGCTGGAGGCCTTTCGCGTGGCGGGCGGCTTCGACGAGCCGCCCGCGTACCTCGAGCAGCCTTTCGAGGTCGCGATCGACGGTTGGAGGCTGCGCGGCGTGATCGACCGCATCGACCGCACCGGATCCGGCTGGAGGATCGTCGACTACAAGAGCGGCCGGCCCATCGCGCGGCGCCGCCGCGACCTCCAGGTCGCCCTCTACGCGTTGGGCGCCCAAGCGGCGCTCTCGCTGGACCCGATCGAGCTGGACGTCGTCTACCTCGCCTCCGGGGAGACCGTGCGCGTCGAGGCCGGCAGCGCGCTCGTGCGCGATGCCCAGGCCGAGGGGACCGAGGTCGCCGAGGGCGTTCGCTCAGGCGCGTTTCCCGCTCGCCCGGAGCGACGCCGGTGCCGGCTGTGCGCCTACCGGCTCGCCTGCACCGAAGCCCTGTAGCGCGCCGCCAGGATGAGGCACTCGCGCGCGATGTCCGACGACGCGTAGGGATGGGCCATCTCCTCGGCCCGTCGCGACATCTCGCGCCAGGTCGGCCCGCCCTCCGCCATGACCCGAACCTCGTCGAGCAGGTCCTCCTCCTTGGGGGCGAAAGCACCGATGCCGGATTCGACGACGAAATCGACGTTCGGAGACTCCTGTCCGGGAAGAAAGCCCGTGATGATGAGCGGCAGGCCCGTGGCCAGCGCCTCGGCGATCGCGCCAGGCCCCGCCTTCGTGACCATGAGATCGCAGGCGCGCATCAGCTCGGGCATGAAGTCGACGAAACCGAGCACGAGCATCGGCGTCATCGCCTCGATCTCGTACAGCCTGCGCCGCAGCTTCTCGTTCCGCCCGCAGACGACGACGAGCTGCCACGTCTGCCGCTCGGCGGCGAGCATGCGGACCTGGGCGGCGAGGTGACCGACGCCGGCGGCGCCGCCCATGATCAGCACGGTGAAGCGGTTCTCGTCGAGCCCAAAGCGCCTGCGCAGCGCCTGCTTCTCGCCCGGCGCCGGCGGCCGGAACCGCAGGTCGACCGGGAGGCCCAGCAGCTTGACGCGGTCCGCGGGCACGCGCCTGCGCAGCGCCACCTTCCGCGCGCGCTCGGTCGGGGTGATGACGAGGTCCGCCTGGCTGAACGTCCATCCGCGATGGAAGTCGACGAGGTCGGTGATCACCGTCATCAGCGCACGCGGCCGGCCGCTCTTGCGGATGGCCTGGTGCGCGACGTGATTCAGGAGCGGATGGACCGAGAGGACGACGTCCGGGTCGTGCCGCTTGAGCAGCTCGCCCATGACGCGCCGGACTGCCGGTCCGAAAACCGCACGGATCGCGGCGAACGTCGCCTTGGTGTTGCTGGCGTGATAGACGGCGCCCCACGCCGGCCGAGAGCGGCGGATCACCGGCGAGTAAAGCGACGCGAGACGGCGGACGATCGCCGGCCCCTGGCCGATCAGCGGATCGGCGACGGTGACCACGCTCGTCGGGTCGAGCAGCTTGAGCGCGTCCGTGAGGGCGCTCGCGGCGGCCCGGTGGCCGCCGCCGGTGTCGCTGAAAAGGATGAGGATGCGCGGCGAGCCGCCGACTGGCGTGGGGTAGAGACTGGTTGCTTCGG
>CBJLKR010000031.1:0-15279 GCA_966423695.1 uncultured bacterium
GGGTGGATCTTGTTCTGCGGGGACGGAAAGCCCGCCGACAGCGCGCGCAGCAGGTCGAGGTCGTAGATGCGCGACCAGCCGTAACGCAGCCCCGCCTCCGCCGCGACGTAGTCGTAGCGCACGTCGTCGTGGATGGGCAGGCGCACGTACGCGACGGTCCACACGCCGGCGCTGTAAAGCGCGCCCCACGCGGCGGCGACGCACGCGGCCGCCAGCGCGAGTGGAGGTCTAGCGCGAGACGGGCTTCTCGCCAACGTAGAGCGTCTGCTTGCCGAACAGCAGCCAGGCAGGTGGGAACGCGAGGTACGCGCGCACAAGCGTGGGGTGCTGCGGCAGGCGGCTCTTGGTGGTGTAGGGAAGGAAGCGCGCGATGACCTGCTTCGTGTGAAAACCCGCCATTTGCGCGGCCTCGGCCAGGCTCTTCTCCGTGAGCGCCGTCTGATGGTCGATGAAGTCCCAGTAGCGGCCGCCGACGAGCCGGATGTTCGGCTGGAGGATCACGACGCGGCCGCCGGGCTTGAGCAGGGCGAAGGCGACCTTCAGCTGCTCGAGAACGGCCTCCGTCGAGGGCAGGTGCTCGAGGTAGTTGCTGAAGAACGCGAGGTCGAAGTAGTCGTTCGTGAGCACGTCCGCAAGCTCCAGACCGCTCGCCCGCACGAAACGCACATCCCCAGGAAGCTCGGCCTCGACCGCACGGATATCGGTCGCCCAGCGCTCGCGCGCCCTGATGTTGCGGATGAAGTAGCCGGCGTCGCAGGCGATGTCGATGACGCGCGCATCGGGTTCGATGTAGCGCTGCAGGAATTTGCCGAGCTCCTTCCAGATCGCGTCCTTCGCGGCCCGGTCCCTGGCGTCGAAGCGGAGGTCGTAGACCTCCTTGAGCACGATCGCCGGCGACTCGTGCGCGAGCGGGAGCGGCTTGGGCGCGGACATTTGCGGTGGCGACAACCTTAACGCCCGAATCGCGAGATTCAGGCCCTAAATCAGTAGATCGGCGTCTCGAGCGTGACGGCCTCCAGCCACTTCCGGCAGGAGGTCAGGAAACGGGCCGCCTGCAGGCCGTCGAGGACGCGGTGGTCGAACGAGAAGCAGAGGTACATCATCGGTTTGATCCCGATCATCCCCTGCACCGCGACGGGGCGTTCGACGATCGCCTCCATGGTCAGGATGCCCGCCTGGCCGGGGTTGATGACGGAGTAGCTGAAGAGCGTCCCGAACGTGCCCGAGTTGTTGACCGTGAACGTCGCGCCCGCCAGCTCGTCGGCCTTCAGCTGCTTTTGCCGCGCGCGGTTCGCGAGGTCGTTGACGGCACGGGACAGGCCCGCAAGCGACAGGCTGTCGGCCCTGCGGATCACCGGCACGAGCAGGGTGTCCTCCATACCCACGGAGACGCCGAGGTTGATGTCGCGATGGACGACCAGCTCGGTTTCGTTGAACGTCGCGTTGACGTGGGGATTCTCGCGCAGGCCCTGGATCGCGGCCGCCATGACGTACGGCAGATAGGTCAGCGAGAAGCCCTCCTGCTTTTGGAAGCCGCCCTTGTTGGCGTTGCGGTTGGCGACCACTCCGGACATGTCGACTTCCTGCGTCTGCCACGCGTGCGGGATGGTCTGCTTGGCGCGGGTCATGTTCTCGGCGATGAGCCTGCGCACGCGCGTGAGCTGCACGACCTCGTCGCCCTCGGCCTTGGTGACAGGCTGCGGAGCCGGCGGCGCCGGCCCGCTGGGAGCGGCCTTGGCGGCGGCTGCGTACTGCTGGACGTCTTTCTTCGTCACCCGGCCGCCTAGGCCTGTGCCGGTGACCTTGGAGAGGTCGACGTGCAGCTCCTGGGCGGCCATCTGGACGCCGGGCGAGTAGCGATGCGGCTCACCGGGAGGCCGCTCCGGCTCCTTCGGGGCCACGTCCCCGCCGGCGGGGATGGGGACGACGGCGGGCTGCTCCGCAACCCCCTTCGGCCTGTCGGGTTCGGTCTTCGGGGCCGGCGCCGGGGCCTCGGGCGTCGCCGTCACCGTGCCGTCACCGGTCTCGACGACCGCGATCTCGGCGCCGGCCTGCACTGTCTGGCCTTCCTTGGCCAGGATCTCCTTCAACACCCCCGAGACCGGCGCCGGGACCTCGGCGTTCACCTTGTCGGTGTCGACCTCGAGCATCGGCTCGAACTCGGTGATCTTGTCCCCCGGCTTGACGAGCCACCTGGAGATGGTGCCTTCGTGCACCGACTCGCCCAGTTGGGGCATGACGACCCGCGTCGTCTTGGTGGCCATGGTCAGTAGGCCGCCAGGTCGCGCAGGACCTTGGTGATCTTGTCCGGCGTCGGCATGAAGTACTCCTCCATCGGCGCCGCGTACGGCATTGCCGGTACATCGAGGCCGCCGAACCGCTTGACCGGCGCGTCAAGCCACCGCCAGGCCTCGTCGGCGATCAAGGCCGCGATCTCGGATCCGATCGACACGCTGAAGTTGTCCTCGTAGAGAACGAGGCACTTGCCCGTCTTCCTGGCCGAGGCGATGATCGCGTCCTTGTCCAGTGGGTAGACGGTGCGGAGGTCGATGATCTCCACGCTGACGCCTTCGGCGTCGAGGGCCTTCGCCGCCTCGAGCGCGTAGTGGACCATCAGCCCGTAGCAGAAGACCGAGATGTCAGAGCCCTCGCGCGCGATGCGCGCCTTCTGCAGCGGGATGAGGTACTCGCCTTTGGGCACGGGCTCCTTGAACATGCGGTAGATCCGCTTGTGCTCGAAGAAGAGCACGGGGTCGGGGTCGCGGATCGCCGCGAGCAGCAAACCCTTCGCCTCGTAAGGCGTCGACGGGATGACGATCTTCAGGCCCGGCGTCGCGAAGCGCGCCTCGATCGATTGCGAGTGGTACAGCGCGCCGTGCGCGTGGCCGCCCATCGGTGCGCGCACGACCATCGGCACCGACCAGTCGCCGTCGCTGCGATAGCGGTACTTCGCCGCCTCGTTGGTCACCGAGTTGAAGGCCATGTGGGCGAAGTCGGTGAACTGGATCTCGGCCACTGGCCGCTTGCCCGCGACCGCCAGGCCCAGCGCGACGCCGACGATCGACGACTCCGCGAGCGGCGTGTCGATGACGCGCTCCTCGCCGTACTTCGCGCGGAGCCCGTCGGTGACCAGGAACACACCGCCCTTCTTGCCGACGTCCTCGCCCATGACCATCACGCGTGGGTCGCGCTCCATCTCCTCGGTGAGGGCGGAGCGGAGCGCCTGCACCATGTTCATCTCCTCGGTCTCGAGGCCAGCGGCGGGTTCGATCGCCTCGGGGACGTTGGTCCCGTAGACGTTCGTCAGCGCATCCTCGGGCCGCGGGTCGTCGGCCTCCATTCCCTTCTTGGTCGCGGCGGTCACCTCTTCCTTGACCTGCTCCTCGAACTCCGCCACCTGCTTCGCGCTGAGGACGCCCTCTTCGATGAGCTGCTTCTTGAATCGCTCGAGGCAGTCGTTCTGCGCGAGCGTGTCGATCTCTTCCTGCGCGCGGTAGCGGCGCTGGTCGTCCTCCGAGGAATGCGCTCCCAGGCGATCGACCAGGCACTCGATGAGCGTCGGGCCCTCGCCGGCTCGGGCGCGCGCGACGGCCTCCTTGGAGACGACGTAGCAGGTGACCGGATCGCGGCCGTCGACTGTGATGCCCGGAAAGCCGTAACCCGCGGCCCGCTGCGCGACGTGCTCGATCGCGTATTCCTTGTTGAACGGCGTCGAGATCGCGAACCCGTTGTTCTCGCAGACGAAGATCTCAGGCAGCTTGTAGACGGCGGCGAAGTTGAACGCCTCGTGCGCGTCGCCCTCCGCCCCGGCGCCCTCGCCGTAGCAGGTGAGCAGGACCTTGTCGGTCCCGTCCATCTTGAGCGCGTACGCCACGCCGGCGCCGCGAACCATCTGCGTCGCCACCGGCGAGCCGCCTGACGTGATGTTGAAGCGCGAGTCCGAGAAGTGGCCGGGCGTCTGCTTGCCGCCGGACGCCGGGTCGGCCGACTTCGCAAGCACCGACAGCATCAGGTCGAGCGGTGTCATGCCCATGCGCATGCACAGCACGACGTCGCGGTAGTACGGCGCGAGCCAGTCGTACTTCGGCTTCAGCGGCCAGCTGATGCCGATCTGCGCCGCCTCGTGGCCGGCGCACGAGATGATGAACGGCGCCCGGCCCTGCCGGTTGAGGACCTGGAAGCGGTAGTCGATCTGCCGGCCGAGCAGGATGTAGTGGAACCACTCGGTGAGGATGTTCTCGTCGACGTCGGTGTCGCGCCACGCGACCCGCTCCTGGAAGCGCCACTCGGGCTGGAACGAGGACTCCTCGCGGGATCGCGTCGTCTGCGCCACGGTCAGAAGTGGATGGCGCGGCCGTCCACGGCCATCGCCGCCTCCATCACCGCCTCGCTGAGCGTCGGATGCGGATGGATGTTGCGGCCGAGCTCCCACGCGTCGCCCTGGAACAGCTGCGTCAGCGCAGGCTCGGCGATGAGCTCGGTCGCGCTGTCGCCGACGATGTGGGTGCCGAGAAGCTGTCCTGTCTTCGCGTCGGCGACGATCTTGACGAAACCGGTGGTCTCGCCGTGGATCAGCGCCCGGCCGATGGCCGAGAACGGGAACTTGCCGACCTTGACCTCGTGCCCTTTCTCGCGCGCCTGCCTCTCGGTCATGCCGACCGACGCGATCTGCGGGTGGGAGTAGGTGCAGCGCGTGACGAGCTCCTGCTCCATGGGCGCGATGCGCTGACCGGCGATGTCCTCGACCGCCGTCATCCCCTCGTGCGCGGCCGCGTGCGCGAGAAGGTAGCCGCCCACGACGTCCCCGATGGCGTGGATGCCCTCCGCCGTCGTGCGCATCCACTCGTCGACCTTGATGAAGCCGTTGGGCTGCATCTGCACGCCGGCCTGCTCGAGGCCCAGGTCCTTCGAGACGGCGGCCCTCCCGACCGCGACGAGGAGCTGGTTGGCCCAGACCTCGCCCTGGTCGGTTTCCACGCTGACGCCGCCTCGCGCCTTCTTGGCGCCGCTGACCTTGACGCCCACGCGGACGTCGATGCCGGCCTTCTTGAACGCGGCCGTCATCTCCTTCGACACGTCCTCGTCCTCGAGGGGCACGAGGCGATCCAGTGCCTCGAGCAGCGTCACCTTGGCGCCGAGCTGGTTGTAGAGGGTCGCGAACTCGACTCCGACCGCGCCCGCGCCGATGATGCAGATCGATTCGGGGACGGTCTTCGCCATCACGGCGTTGTCCGAGGAGACGATGTACTCGCCGTCGAGGGCGATCCCGGGCAGAGTCTTGACCGTCGAGCCGGTGGCGATGACGAGGTTCTTGGCGCGCACGACCTTGCCGTCGGCTTCGATCGTGTTCCGATCGCGGAGCCGGCCTTTGGCCTGGACGACCTCGATCTTGTTCTTCTTCATCAGGTACTGCACGCCCTTGTACAGCTGGGCGACGATCGCGTCGCGGCGCTCGGCGATGCGAGGGTAGTCGTAGCCGACGACCTCCGCCTTCAGGCCGAACTCGGCGCCCCGCGCGGCGACCCGGTGGTACAGCTCGGACGACTCGAGCAGCGCCTTGGTCGGGATGCAGCCGACGTGCAGGCAGGTGCCGCCGAGCTTGCCGCCTTCGACGATGGCGACCTTCAGGCCCAGCTGCGAGGCGCGGATCGCGGCAGGGTAGCCGCCCATCCCGCCGCCCAGGATCGCGACGTCGAAGTCGGAGTCAGGCACTTCGATTCAAGTTTAGGGACGACTGGCAATGAGCCTGGCGCAGGCGCAGCAGCGCCATGGCGAAGTCCGCCGCGTCACCGGGCGGCCGTGGCGTGCCGGGATCGCCGTAGCGGTCGACCGCGCGGTAGTAGAGCGCCGGCGAGCCCTCGTACGGCATCACCAGCGGGTCGACCTGGCCGTTGGGGTCGAGGCACGGGTCGCCCCGCATCTCGTCCAGCGCGTCCAGGTCCGCGAGCGCGCGCTGCATCAGGGCCGTCTTGGCCGCCGTGTACTCGACCAGGACGACGCCGCTGTTGAAGCAGGCGAGGAAGAGGCAGGCTGCGAGCACCGGCCTCAACGTGCCGCGCCAGGGAAGCTTCGCCGCCGCGTCGGCGAGGAGCAGCAGCCACAGCACGGCGGCCAGGTAGACGTAGCGCGACGCGCCGGCCTGCTGCCAGCCAAGCTGCGCGCGCTCCAGACCCGTGACGATGTAGATGACCAGGAGCCCCGCCGCCACCCCGATGGCGAATGCGTCGCGGCCGCCGCGCCACGCGACCGCCGCGGTGGAGGCGAGAAGCAGGGGGACGCCGATCCAGCCGGCGAGACCCAGCAGGCCGGCGACGCCCTGCGCGAGGCCCCAGGCGGCGTAGGGCAGGGCGAGGTAGAGGTTGGCCGCGCCGGGAGCGGGGTTGGGATGGTCGCCGAACCGCCCGAAGGCGAGATACCAGGCCGCGAAGGCCACGGCGACCGGAGCGAACCACGCGAGCCGCGCGCGGCCGGCAGGCGTCAGCGCGACCTGCACGAAGGCGGCCACCCCGAACGCGATGCCGATGCCCGTGAACATGAGCGAGACGGCGACGAGCGCCGCGGCGAGCCATGGCCGGCGCGGCAGCGCCAGCAGCGCACCAAGGCCGAAGGCGATGGACGCGAGCCATCCGACCTGGAACGCCCACAGCAGGTCCTCCCAGCCCATGCCGAGGACAAGCAGCAGCAGTGCCGCGGCGACGGCGACCGCATCGCCGGCCCGGCGCCGGACCAGCTCGAAGAGCAGCACGACGTTGGTCGCGTGCGTGAGCAGCAGCGCGGCCATGTACGGCACGTACGTGCGCAGCCCGACGGTGTTGAGCAGCAGCGCGTAGAGCCCTTTCAGGAGCATCGCGGGATGCTCGTTGTGCGGCTCTAAGAAGCTTCGCAGCGTCCAGTCCGGCGCGGCCGTGATGAACGCCCACTCGTCGAAGTAGAACCTGAAGTCGTGCGTGGCCACGAGCAGCGCCACGCAGACCAGCCCGGCGGCCGTGACGACGATGTGGCGCGCCCAGCGCACGCGCACCTCCCCGACGGTCATCGGGTCAGGCGGCTGCGCGATCGCGCCGTGGCGCACCCGCGAAGGCGGCCAGCCAGACCGCCACGCCCACCAGCACGGGCAGGGGCGTCAGCGGCCAGGCGAACTCCGCGGCGACCGCCACGAGGAGCAGGAGCAGGCGCAGCGGCGTCGACAGTCCTTCGCGCCAGAAGAGCCACGCCGCCAGCACGAGCACGGTGAAGTCCTGGAGGTGCCAGTACGTCGCCCCGAGCACCGTCGCGACGATGCCGAGGGCGAAAACCCGCGAGTGGCTTGCGTGCCGGTTGCGATACGCCGCCACGACCGCGAGCGCCACGACGAGGCCCTGCGCGACGTAGCTCAGCGTGCCCGGACCCAGCAGCCAAGCGAGCGTGAAGTAGCGGTTGTTCGTGACGTGCTGCGCCTCGTTCAACAGCGCGAGGTAGTCGCTGACGCCCTGGCCGCCGATGACGATTAGGGACACCGCCGCGAGCACCGCCGAGGTCGCCGCCCACGCGGCGACGATCCGCCACCGGCCGGCGAACAGCAGCACCACCGGCAGCAGCAGGAGCAGCTGGGGCTTGATGGCGGTCAGCCCCAGGACCGCGCCGGCCAGGTACGGCCGGTCGTTCTCGGCGAGTCTCCAGGCGACGGCCGCGCAGAGAACGATGACGAGAGCCGGTTGGGCGAGGCTCAGCCCGTAGAGCACCGGGTACCACGCGGCGGCTCCGAGCAGCCACAGCATGCGCCTCGTCCCCCCGCCGGGGGCGGCCAGCCACCAGGCGGTCACGAGCGCGGCCACGGACAATGCGAGCCACGCGTACGTCGCGGCCGCCGCCCCGAAGACGCTGAGGGGCAGGATGAGCCAGGCGAACGGCGGCGGCGAGACGAAGCGCTCCCCGTCGTTGAAGACGGCGTGCGGGCGCAGCTGCGTGAACAGCTCGTGCTGGAGCTGCAGCGAATAGATGTGGCTCCACCCGTGCTCGACGCCTATGCGCGCGCCGATGTAGACGAGGGTCAGGTCGTTGTCGAGGATATCGGCCCGCAGCGGGACGACGACCACGAACCAGCCGGTGAGCGCGAGCGCGATGACGAGGAACCACCCGAGGCCGGCGAGACCGAGGTTCTGCCACGCAGGCAGGTCAAGCCGAAGTAGGGCTATCCCCTCTCGGCCAGGGGCACTGGCTTCCGCGGCTCCGGTCCGATGTATTCCGATTGCGGCCGGATTATGCGGTTGTGGGCTGCCTGTTCGAGCACGTGAGCGCTCCAACCCGCGACGCGGGCGCTGGCGAAGGTCGGCGTGAAGAACTCCTTGGGCAGGCCGATCGCCTGCAGGACGCCGGCGGAGTAGAACTCCACGTTGACCGACTGCGGCCGCTCGGGATGCTCCTCGTGGAGGATGCGCAGCGCGCTCTCCTCGATGCGGACGGCGAGCTCATAGAACGTAGGGTTCATGCGCTCGCACATCTGTTTCAGGATCTTCGCCCGGGGGTCGTACACGCGGTAGACGCGGTGGCCGAAGCCCATGAACCTCTCTTTGCGCTTGCGCATCTCGCGCATGTGGGCCTCGGTGTCGCCCGCCGCGCGGATCTCCTCGTGCTGCTCGAGCACCGCCGAAGGCGCGCCGCCGTGAGCCGGCCCTTGGAGCGCGCCGATGGCGCCGACCAGCGCCGACGTGAGGTCCGACTCGGTCGAAGCGATGACGCGCGCCGTGAATGTCGACGCGTTCATTCCGTGGTCGGCGAGCAGAACGAGGTAGGTGTTCAGCGCCTGGACGAGCTCCGGGCTCGACTCCTTGCCGTTCATCATCCAGAGGTAGTTGGCGGCGTGGCCCAGCTCCCGCCGCGGCTTGACCGGCTCCAGGCCGAGCTGCCGGCGGTGGAACTTGGCGAGGATCGTCGGGAACGACGCGGTGGCGTGGATCGCGAGCGGGGCGGTCGGCCTGGCCAGCCTGTGCTCGACGCCCTGCACGGACACGACGCTCCGCAGCACGTCCATTGGGTCGGTGTTGGTGGGCAGAGCGTCGAGCGCGATCGTCGCCGCCTGTGTCAGCTCGCGGTTGGCCGCAAGCTCCTGCGTCAGGCCCTCGAGCTCGGCACGGTTCGGGAGGTGGCCCTTCCAGAGCAGGAACGCGACCTCCTCGAACGACATCTCCTCGGCGAGGTCGGCGATCACGTAGCCCTGGTAGATCAGCCGGCCGTTGGCGCCGTCGACGTGGGAGATCGCCGTCTGCGCCCCGATGATGCCCTCCAACCCCGGGACGTACGTGCTGCCGCTGTTGTTGGAGCTCAGCGCTTTGTCACCTGGAGGGGCTTCCTGCCGGGCTCGGGCCCGATCCAGCGCGAGGCCGGCCGGATGATGCGCAGGTCCGACATCGACTCGAGGACGTGGGCCGTCCAGCCGGCGACGCGCGAGGTGGCGAAGATGGTCGTGAAGAGCTCCTTGGGGATGCCCGCGCCCGTCAACACCACCGACGCCCAAAAGTCGACGTTCGTCGCGTTCGGGCGCTCGGGGTGGGCGTCGTGGAGGATCTTCAGCGCGATCTCCTCGGTCCGCGCGGCCGTGCGATGGAGCTCCGGCGCGGCCTCCTTCGCCATATCGCGCAGGATCCTGGCCCGCGGGTCGTACGTGCGGTACACGCGGTGCCCGAAACCGGGGAACTTCTCGTGCCTCGAGTGCGCTTCGTTGAGCCACATCTCCGCGTTGTCGGCCGATCCGATCTTGTCCAGCATTCCGCGCGCGGCCAGCGTGGCGCCGCCGTGCGCCGGGCCCTTCAGGGCGGCGATGGCGCCCACGACGCACGAGGTGAGGTCGCTGCCGGTCGAGGCGACTACCCGCGCCGCGAACGTCGAAGCGTTCAGGCCGTGGTCCGCCAGGAGCACGAGGTAGGTGTCGACCCAGTGCACGTGGTGCGGCTCGGGCTGCTTGCCTTCGAGCATCCAGAGGAGGTTGGCGGCATGGCCGAGGTCGTCACGCGGCTCGATCGGGTCCTTGCCCTGGCGCCGGCGGTAGGCGCCGCCGACGATGGTCGGGAAGATCGCGGTCAGCGCGACCGCCTCGTCGAGGTTCGGCTTGGTCAGCGACGGCGTGGCGCCCTGCGCGGAAACGACCGTGCGCAGGACGTCCATGGGGTCGTCCTTCGGATCCATCGCCATGAGCGTCTTGCGCGCCGGCTCGTTGAGGTGGCGGCTCGAAGCCATCCGCTTGCGCAGGCCTTCGAGCTCTGACTCGTTCGGCAGCTCGCCGTTCCACAGGAGGTAGGCGGCCTCCTCGTAGCTCGTGACCGGGACGAGGTCCTCGATCAGGTAGCCGCCGCGATAGATGAGACGGCCGTTAGCGCCGTCGACTTCGCTGACGGCGGTTTCGGCGGCCACCACACCTTCCAGCCCTGGGCTGAACTCGGCCAATTCGAGATTAAGTGTAGGTGGACCCGGTTTTGCACCGGTCTAGAGTTGCGTCGGGAAATGGAGCGCCTATGGGTGCGCGGCGCGCTCCTCGTCGCGGCCGTGATCGTCGCCCTGACCGACCTCCTCTACGTCGTCCTCATCAACGCCCAGGGCGAATCGGCGCAGCCGTACATACCGCGCTTCGTGGGCGGCTACCTCGCGGTGGTGGCGGCGATGGTCGCGGTCTCGATGCTTCCACGGGCGGAGATCGTCAGGATCCGGGTGGCGCTTCGCGCAGCCTCGGCCGGCGTTTTGCTCGTGCTGGGGTTCCTGGCCGCGTTCTCGATCGGGGTGCCGCTGGTCGCGGCTGGGGTGCTCGTCACGCTGGCGCTGAGCAAGACCGCGCGCGAGGTCCGGTCGCGGCCAGCGCGGCTGTCCGGCCTGGTGGCGGCCGCCCTTTCCGTCGCTCTGCTTCTGGGCGGGCTCGAGCTGGCGCAGCGCGCGATCGTGTGCCCGCCGGGGAGCAACGAGGCGGGCGGCGGGGCGAGCCTGATCCTGGGGTCGTACCAGTACCGGTGCGCGAACGGAGAGCTCGTCTCGCACACGTAACCCCATGCCTTCAAGTGGTTGCGCTCGAGACGAGTCCGGGCAAGGGCCATCGACAAAGTGGTTGCACTTGCCGGGCTGAGGCGGGCTAGACCATCCCCAGCTCCCAGCGCGCCTCTTCGGTCATGCGCTCGGGAGTCCACACGGGTTCGTAGACGATGTCGACGCCGGCGTCCTGGACGCCGGGCAGCATCATCAGGTGGTCGCGGACGTCCGCCATCACGTCGGCCGCCATCGGACAGCCGAGCGCGGTCAGCGTCATCTTCACGTCCACGCGCTCGGGCTTGATGTTGATGTCGTAGATCAGGCCCAGGTCGACGATGTTCACCGGGATCTCCGGGTCGAAGCACTGGCGCAGGACGTCGATGACGTCCTCCGGCTTGAGCGTCGCGCCCGGGGCGACCTCGGTGGTGACCTGGGGCATGGTGTCGCTCAAGGGGTCTCCAGGGGAAGGCCGGCGTCCCTCCACGCCTTGGTGCCGCCGCGGAAGTTGACCACGTCCTTGACGCCCAGGGCCACGGCCATCTCCGAGGCGACCGCGGATCGCTCACCGACCTGGCAAACGAAGATCGTCCCGTCCTTGAACTGCTGCTTCGTGGGGTTGGCGAGGATCGAGCTCAGGACCACGTGCCGGGCGCCGGGAAGGTGGCCCTTGTTCCATTCCCAGTCCTCGCGCACGTCGACGACCTCGCGTCCGCCTTCGTCGACGAGCCTCTTGATCTCGTCCACCTTCAGGTCGCGAAACGGCATCTCACGGTCGCTCATACCTTCTATTACTCCTCGTCCGTGTCGGCCAATCCATAGGCGCCGACCTTCAAGACCTTCAACGAGAGCAGCGCGCACTTGATGCGCGCGGGCGAGATGTCGATCCCGAGCTCGCCGAGCACGTCCTCCTTGTTGATCTTCTTGGCCTCGTCCAGGGACAGGCCCTTCAGGCGCTCGGTGAGCAGCGAGGCCGACGCCTGCGAGATCGCGCAGCCGCGGCCGTGGAAGCGAATGTCCTCGATGACCCCGTCCTTCACCTGGAAGTCCATCCCGACGACGTCGCCGCAGAGAGGGTTGTCCTCCTCGTGCGTGATGTCGGGGTGTTCGAGGCGGCCGTAGTTCCGCGGGTTCTTGAAGTGGTCGAGGATGTAGTCGCGGTAAAACTGGTCGTCCGCGGTGGCCATCAGGCGAAGATCCTCTGCGCTTCCTTGATCGAGCCGACGAGCCGGTCGACCTCTTCCTTCTGCGTGTAGACGTAGAACGACGCCCGGGCGGTCGCGGCGACGCCGAGCCTGGTCATCAGCGGCATCGCGCAGTGGTGGCCGGCGCGCAGGCAGACCTGGTCACGATCCGCGATCGTCGCCAGGTCGTGCGGGTGGATGCCGTCGAGGGCAAACGAGATCACGCCCGCTCGACGCGTCGGCGGGGGACCGAACACGGTCAAACCATCGACCTCGGTGAGCGACTCGTAGGCGTACTCCGTGATCTCGAGCTCGTGCGCGCGCACCGCGTCCATCCCGAGGCCGTTCAGGTAGTCGACCGCGGCGCCCAGGCCGATGACCTCGGCGATCGCCTGCGTCCCGGCCTCGAACTTCCAGGGCAGGTCGTGGTACGTCGTGCCCTCGACGCGGACGGTCTTGATCATGTCGCCGCCGGACATGAAGGGCGGCATCTCCTCGAGCAGCTCGCGCCGCCCGTAGAGGATGCCCGCACCCGTCGGGCCGAGCATCTTGTGGCCGCTGAAGGCGTAGAAGTCGCAGCCCAGGGCGCGGACGTCGACCGGCTGGTGTGGCGTCGACTGCGCCCCGTCCAGCAGCACCGTGGCGCCGGCCTTCTTGGCCGCGGCGATCATCTCCTTGGCGGGGTTGATCGTGCCGAGGGCGTTGCTGACGAGGTTGAAGGCGACGAGCTTCGGCCCACGCTTCAGCAGATCCGCGTACTGGTCCTGGCGCAGCTCGCCCCTGTCGTCGATGTCGACGTATTCGATCGTCGCGCCTTTCTCGGCGGCGAGGATCTGCCACGGGACGATGTTCGAGTGATGGTCGATGATCGTCAGGACGATCAGGTCGCCCTTCTCGATGTTCTTGCGCCCCCACGAGTGGGCGACCAGGTTGATGGCCTCGGTCGTGCCGCGCGTGTAGACGATCTCTTTGGTCGAGGCGGCGTTGATGAACGCACGGACCTTCTCGCGCGTCGCCTCGTAACGAACCGTCGCTTCCTCGGCGATGCGGTAGGCGGCGCGGTGGATATTGGAGTTGAACTTCTCGAAGTACTCCATCATGGCGGCGGTCACCTGGCGGGGCCGCTGCGATGTGTTGGCGCTGTCGAGGTACGCGATCCCGGTCTCGAAGATCGGGAAGTCGCGCCTCACCGCGGCGACGTCATACGTCAACGTAGACATCACCGTCCTCCACCGTGACCGGGTAGGTCTGGGCCGGGATGACGGCTGGCAGGCCGGTGACCTTTCCGGTCTGCAGGTTGAACCTCGAGCCGTGCTGCGGGCACTCCACGTCCATGCCCCAAAGCTCGCCGTCGCTGAGGAAGAACTCCTCGTGCGTGCAGATGTCGTTGAGGGCGTAGAAGTTGCCGTCCTCGGCGCGAGCAAGACAGATGGGCGTGCCGTCGACGTCGACGCGCTTCATCGAGTCGATGGCGAGGTCGGTCGCCGAGGCCACGCGCGCCCTAGCCAATGCGCGCCTCCAGCTCAGCCTCCACCAGCTTGCGCGCGTGCTCGAACGGGATGCGGTCGAGCACGTCGCCGAAGAAGCCCTGGATGAGCATCCGCTTGGCCGTCGGCTCGGGGATTCCGCGCGAGCGCAGATAGAAGAGGTGCTCGGGGTCGACCGGCCCGACCGTGGCGCCGTGCGTGCAGCGGACGTCGTTGTTGTCGATCTCGAGCATCGGGATCGAGGTCGCCTTGGCCTTGTCGCTGAGCACGAGGTTGCGGTTGGCCTGGTAGGCGTCCGAGCGCGCGGCGTGCTTCTCGATCTTGATGAGGCCGGCGTAGACCGTGCGCGAGACGTCCTGGAGCGCGCCCTTGAAGAGCAGGTCGCTGCGGGTGTTGCCGACGCGGTGGTCCTGCAGGGTGTGAAAGTCGAAGAACTGCTCGCCGGACGCGAAGTAGAGGGCCTTCAGCTCGGCGTTGGAGCCCTCGCCGACCAGTGAGGCCTCGACGCGGGTCTTCGAGAACTTGCCGCCCAGCGTGACGTTGAACAGGCGCAGGGTCGCGTCCTTCTGCAGCTCGGCGCGCTGGTCGGCGAAATGCCAGACGTTGCGGCCCCACTTCTGCACCGCCACGTAGCCGATGACCGAGCCTTCGCCGGCGAAGATCTCCGCGGACCCCGTGCGGTAGCCGTTCTCGGCGTCGTCCTCGGCGATGTACTCGTCCAGGTAGTCGAACTTCGCGCCCTTGCCGGCGACGATCAGGGTGTGGGGGAGGACGCCGGTGCCGGCCTCGTGGGAGAAGTGCTGGCCGATGATCGGCTCGTCGACGACGACGCCGTCCGGCACGTAGAGGAAGGTGCCGCCGGTGAACAGCGCGGCGTGAAGCGCGGCGAAGCGGTCGCGGTCAGCGTGGACGAGTGAGAAGAGATGCGACTCGACGAGATCACGGTGCTTCTCGGCGGCGACGCGCAGCGGCTCGAGGATCACTCCTCGGGGCAGAGCCTTCGGGAGGACGAGCTTGTGGCCGTCGAGATGTTCCAGCCTGCCGTACTCGGCCGGGTCGAGGCGGCTGACGTCGGTCCGCCGCCACTCCTCGTCCGTCTTGCTCGGCGCGGGCAGCTTCTCGAACGTCGCGAACGCCGACTCGCGGCGCTCGCGCAGCCAGCCCGGCTCGCCCTGGAGCTGGTCCAGGGTCTCGGAGGTCAGGGCCATCTCAGCCGACCGAGCCCTCCATCTCGAGCTGGATCAGGCGGTTGAGCTCGACCGCGTACTCGAGGGGGAGCTCCTTGGTGAACGGCTCGATGAAGCCGTTGACGATCATCGTCTCCGCCTCGGCGCGCGGGATGCCGCGGCTCATCAAGTAGAAGAGCTGCTCGTCGCTGACCTTGCTGACGGTGGCCTCGTGGCCGAGGGTCACGTTCTCGGCGTCGACGTCGTTGTACGGGTACGTGTCGCTTCGCGACTCGTCGTCCAGCAGCAGCGCGTCGCACTTGACGAACGATTTGCAGTTGTTGGCGCCCGGATAGATCTTGATGTGCCCGCGGTAGGAGGTCCGGCCGCCGGCCTTGCTGATCGACTTCGAAGTGATCGTCGAGGTCGTGTTCTGCGCGACGTGGATCATCTTGC
>CBJLKR010000032.1:0-14991 GCA_966423695.1 uncultured bacterium
GACGATGTAGGCCATCTGCGGGTCGCTCGGTGAGGGGTTCATGTAGGGATGCGATTGGTTCGGCCAGCCGGTGTACTTCGCGCTGCTGAAGACGTTCCAGTCGGCGCCGTAGAGAAGCGGGGCCTCAGGAACCACCGTGGACATGATGTTCTCGAGCTTCTGCACGATCGGGTAGAGCGTGGCGGTGTCGCTCGGGTCCGTGGACGCGTACGCCTGAAGAGCTGCCTCCGCTTCCGCGCTCTTGTAGCCGATGTGCGCGGCGGCGCTTGTCGGCGACGAGCCCTGCAGCCAGTCCTGCAGCTGGATGTACGGGATGCTGCCGCCGTTGCCCCAGTGGATGGCCGTCTGCCACGCGCCCGGGTTCGAGGTGAGGTTGGTGTTCCAGTCGGAGTAGCCCTGGGCGGGCTTCGTCGTGACGTCCATGCCGAGGGGCTGGAGCTCCTGCGACATCAACGCCGCATTCTCCCAGTAGTCGGAGAACGGAACCGGGTCGTAGATCGAGAACTTGATGGTCTTGCCGCCCTTGGTCCAGCAGTTCGCGGTGTTCGAGCCGTCGCAGTTTCCGCCGGACTTGAACGTCTGGGTCGACGCGTCGTAATGCGAGCTTGCCGGTGGCGTCCAACCCGCGCTCTTCAAGATGTCGTAGACGTCCGCGCCGGCCGGAAGGTTCTGCGCCTTCGCGGTCGCGCCGTCGGGCACGTTGCCCGCGATGGAAAGGTCGGCGTTGAGGCTGCCATCAGTGGGAAGGAAAGCCTTCTGGTTGGGCAGGATGAGCGCGCTCGACGACTTCGCCGGCAGCTCATAGCCCGACTCTCCCAGCAGGGCCAGCGCGTTGCGGTCGACACCGTAGCTGACGGCCTTGCGCACGGCCGCCTCATCGATGCCGGTGGCGCCGCCGTTGCCGGGGTTGAGGTTGAACCACAGGACCACGGTGTTGCCGGACGCGAACCACGCGTGGTTCGTGAGCGGGTTCATGTTGACGAAGTTGGCGTAGACGTTCGGGATATCGTTGCCGGCCCAGTCGAGCTGGCCCGAGACCAGGGCGTCGCTGGCCGCCGCGTTGGTGGCGATGGCCGGCGTGTCGATCTCCGACTCAGGCGGAGTGCCGCCCCAGTAGTTCGGGTTCGGCTTCCACTTGATCAGCGAGCTCGAGTAGCTCTTCAGCATGAACGGACCGGTGCCGACGGGGTTGGTGATCGCTACCGTCGGGTTGCTCGCAACCTGGTCCGCGACCGAGGCCTTGAGGATGTAGGTGGTGCCGAGGATCGCCCACAGGCCGGTGTACTGAGGCGTCTTGAAGTGGAGCGTCACCGTGTTGCCGCCGACCGTCGGATCCGCAGCTTGCGGCGGCACGCCCGGCGTGTCGGCCTTCGGGTTCTCCATCGCCTTGAACGTCGCCGCCACGTCGGCGGGTCCGAAGCTCGATCCGTCGTTGAACTTCACGTTCTGCCGGATCGTGATCTGAAGGTCCTTGCCGCCGTTCTGGAATTGAAACGCCGTGGCCAGCCATGGGTGCGTGCCGGCCGCCGTCGGGTCGAGCTGGTCGAACTCGACCAGCGGCTCGTTGACCAGGCTCCGCGTGCCCATGCTGGACGCGACGGAGTTCGGGTCGTAGGGGTTGAAGTCCTGGCTGAACGTCACCCCCGTCGTCGGCTCGGCGATCAGCGGCTTGCCGCCGGTCACCGTCGCCGTGTTGTTCGACGATTGGCAGGCGGACAACACCATGGCCGCCACGCCCACCAATCCCGCTGCAGATCGCCAGTTCATCGCCAACTCACCTCCGTGAAGTTCCGAATGGATGCGTCGTCGTGCTCCCACCCTCTTCCCCGCCGTCTCGCGGCGGAGATCGCAACGTCACTCGCCATCGCAAATTTCCTCACCTCTTTTTCATCTCGCTTAGTGCCGAGCTGTCGCTTGGGGTTCCGTTCTCGCTGGCCTGCCTCGCCGATGGATCGACGTGGAGCCAGCACGCCGCGATGTGATCCGCGCTCACGCCGACGCTCGGTGGCGCCTTGCGCCGGCAGACGTCCATGGCGAAAGGGCAGCGTGGGTGAAAGCGGCAGCCGCTCGGCGGTGCGAGCAGGCTCGGAGGCGCTCCTCGGCCCTTCAACGAAGGGGCCTCCGCCCGATCGGGATCCGGGGCGGCGGAGAGGAGCAGCTGCGTGTACGGGTGCGCCGGACGGTCGGTCAGGTCCGCGCTCGACGCGACCTCGACCAGCTGCCCGGCGTACATCACGACGATCACGTCGGCGAGGTAGCGTGCCGACGCGATGTCGTGAGTGATGTAGAGAATCGCGAGGTTCTCCTCGCGACTCAGGTCGGCGAGAAGGTTGAGGATCCCCAGCCGGATGGATACGTCGAGCATCGAGACCGGCTCGTCCGCGATCAAGACCCGCGGCTTGACCGCGAGGGCTCTCGCGATGGCGACGCGCTGGCGCTGACCGCCGGACAGCTCGTGCGGAAACTTGTCGGCGAACCGCGCACCGGGCTTCAACGCAACGCGTTCGAGAAGCCGGTCGACGGCCCCGGCCGCGTCGCCGGAGAGAAGGCCGTGGATCCGCAGCGGGCGCTCGAGGTGGTGGCGCACCCGATGCACCGGGTTGAGGGATGCGAACGGGTCCTGGAAGACCATCTGCACCTGACGCGCGTAGGAGCGCGGCCGGGCCGCCGGCGCCGGCGCGCCGTCGAGCAGAACGGTTCCACTGTCCGGCTTCGTGATCTCGGCGAGGATCCGGGCCACAGTCGTTTTTCCGGCCCCGCTTTCGCCGACGAACGCCGTCACCCTGCGGGCCGAGAGGGCCACGCTCACGTTGTCGACGGCGTGCACGGGGGCCCGGCGCGCGAGGAAGCCGCCCTGCTTGACCCAGAAGTCCTTGGTTAGGTTTCGGCCTTCGAGCACGGGAGTCGTGGCGGTGCTCATGACTCGGTCACCGCCGCCGGACGCCGAAGTGCCGCCGGCTCGTCAAGGCTCAGCTCGGGCGGCGGCGTGGCGCCGTCGCGATGCAGCCAGCACGCCACCTCGCGCGGCGAAGAGGAGAGCGAGGACAGCGCGGGCGATTCCGTTCGGCACCGCTCCATCGCCCACCGGCAGCGCGGGTGGAAGGCGCAGCCCGAGGGGAGATCCCGCAGGTCGGGAGGTGACCCGGGGATCCCCTCCATCGGCACGCGCTCGCCGTGCAACGGCGGGAAGCAGTGCAGCAGCCCGTGCGTGTACGGCAAGCGTGGCGCGTGGAACAGGGCCGTCGCAGGCGCTCGCTCCATGACGCGGCCGGCGTACATGACCGCGATGTCGTCGGCGAGCTCAACGAGCAGCGAGAGGTCGTGCGTGATGAAGAGGGCAGCGAAACCGAGCCGGTTGCGCAGCGCCATCAGCTCTTCGAGGATCTCGCGCTGCGTGACGACGTCGAGCGCGGTCGTCGGCTCGTCCAGGATCATGACCTGCGGCTCGAGCGCGAGGGCCATCGCGATCATGGCGCGCTGGCGCATGCCGCCCGACAGCTCGTGCGGATAGCTGCGCCGGCGCTCGCCGTTCATGCCGACCATCTCGAGCAGCTCGACCGTGCGCGCCTGGCGCGCGTCGCGGTCCATGTGTGGACGGTGGGCCCGGAGCATATCGTCGAACTGCGCGCCGATCGTGGTCACCGGGTTCAGCGCGCTCAGGGAGCTCTGGAGGACGACGGCGATCTCCGACCAGCGCACCCTTCGCAGTTCGTGTGGAGTGGCCGCCAGCATGTCCATCGTGCCTTTCGGCCCGTCGCTGGTGAAAGGCCGCGAATGGAACAGCACGGTGCCGTTTGTGATCACCGCCGGCGACCGCAGCAAGCGCACCGCTGCCAGCGCGAGCGTCGTCTTGCCGCTGCCGCTCTCGCCCGCCAGGCCGAGCACTCGGCCGCGGCGGAGAATGAGATCGCAATCGGTGACCGCATGCACCGCCTCGTCGCCGTAGCCGTAGTCGATCGAGAGCCCGCGGATCTCCAGCACCGCATCCGCGTTCGCGGCCTCCTTGCGCTCCACCACGGGCCGGACGCGGGTCACCGGCGTCGCCGCGAGCGTTCCGGTCCGGATTCCCGCTTTGCGTGCGGCCTTGGCGGTCAGGCCGGCCGCCCGGAGCCGGGGATTGATGAACTCGTCGATGCCGAAGTTCACGATGGCGAGCCCGGTCCCGAGCAGCGCGACGCACAGCCCCGGCGGCGCCCACCACCACCACCAGCCGCCGCGGACCGCGTTGTTGGCGAGGCCTTCGCGGAGCATCTCGCCCCAGTTCCAAAGGCCGGGCGGCGAGCCGGTGGGCGAACCGGCGAGGCCGAGGAACGAGATGCTGACGTAGGCGTAGACCGCCGAGATCGTGGTGAACAGAAAGGACGCGGCGACGATCGGGACCAGGTTGGGAAGGATCTCCACGAACATGATCCGGGCCGGGCCCTCGCCGGAAACGCGCGACGCCTCGACGAAGTCGCGGTTGCGGAGCGACAGCGTCTGCGCCCGCAGCGTGCGTGCGGTGTAGGCCCACGTCGTGACCGCGATGATGGCCGCGACCAGGGCGATGCTCGCTCCGGCGGACGGCACGTAATCGGCGAGCACGATGAGGAGCGGCAGGCCCGGAATCGCAAGAAAGACGTTGGCGACGAGGGACAATCCTTCGTCGGTCGTGCCGCCGATGTAGCCCGCCGTGACGCCGAACGCAACCGACAGCAGGGTCGCGATGACGGCGGCGAGCAGGCCCACGAACATCGTCGCCTCGGTCGAGGCGAGCAGCTGCGAAACCACGTCCTGCGCGAACACGGTCGTGCCGAGCCAGTGCTCGGCCGACGGCGGCAGCGGAAGCGGGTAGTAGTTGGCGGGAACGCCGGTGCCGTCACCGGTGCCGGGCACGAGGACGTGCTGCACCCAGTTCTGGGTGTCGGTCCGGTTCGGCGAATATGGCTCGAGCCAGCGGCCGATGATCGCTACCACGCCGAAGGCGCCGATGATGACCAGGCCGGCGACCACCTTGGGTGAGCGCGGCAGGCGGAGGATCCGCGCCCGGTGGAGCGGCACCGGTTCCCGCTGGGTCAGGGTCGCGCTGTCCAGCGTCATGCCGCCTGCCTCGCGCGCGGGTCGATCGCGACGTAGACGGCGTCGGCGATCAGGTTGGCGGCGATCACGACCAGGGTGATGACGACGAAGACGCCCTGGACGAGGGGGTAGTCGAGCTTACCCAGGGCGTCGTAGAGGTGGAAACCGATCCCCGGATAGTTGAAGACGATCTCGACGAGGATCTGTCCGCCGACGACGAGGCTGATCGCGATCGTGAAGTTCGCGACGACCGGGAGAAGAGCGTTCCGGGCGGCGTACCAGACGACCGTGCGTGAAGGCAGGCCCTTGGCCTGCGCGACGAGCACGAAGTCCTCGTCCATCGTCGTCACGACCTGGTTGCGCATGGCGAGGATGAAGCCGGCCATCGAGGCGAGGATCACCGTCACGGCCGGAAGCAGCCCGTGCGCCAGCACGCTCGAGACGTAGGGCAGGTTCCAGCCCGGCGTCGTGGTGTAGATGTCGTAGCCGAACAGGCTTGGGACCCACTTCAGCATCGTCCCGGTCTGGCCGAAGACCAGGACGAGAACGATGCCGAGGAAGAAGTACGGAAGGGCCTGGAAGAAGGTGGCGAAAGGGATCAGCCAGTCGAGCCACGAACCGCGCCTCCAGGCGATGAGAGTTCCGACCGTCGTGCCGGCGAAGAACGCCACCGTCGTCGCTATGCCGAGCAGCGCCAGCGTCCACGGCAGGTAGGAGACGATGAGCGAGCTGACCGGCGCGTTCTCCGACCACGAGTGGCCCAGGTCGCCGTGCGCCAGGTTGCCGAGGTATTGCACGTACTGGTCCCACAGGCTCGTGTGGACGTTGAAGCCGAGCTGCTCCTCGATCGCGATGACGCACTGCTCGTTGCAGTTGCCCGACTGCGAGGCACGTGCCACGGCGCCGGCGACGGGATTCCCCGGTACGACCCTGGGCAGCAGGAAGCTGACCGTGATAGCGACCCAGGCCGCCAGCGCGTAGACGACGACGCGACGGACCAGCGCGCGCATCTATGCGTGCCTCCGGTCGGCGCGCTTGGCGGCGCGCTTGGCGGCGCGCTTGACGCCGTTCTTGGCGCCGTTCTTGGCGCCGTTGGTGGCGGTGGCCCTGGGTGAGCATCCGCAGCTCTCGCGGACGATGAGCTGCACCGGCAGGACGACATCCGCCTCACCCTTGCCGGTGCTGATCTTGGAGTAGAGGACCTCGAACGCGGCCGCCCCAAGCTCCTGCATCGGCTGCCGGACCGTGGTCAGCGGCGGGTGGAGATGGCGGGCGACGGGCACATCGTCGAAGCCGGTCACCGCGACGTCGCCGGGAACGCTCAGCCCGTGACGAGCGAGCGCGTGCATGGCGCCGAGCGCGGTTTGGTCGTTGGCGCAAACGATCGCGCGCGGCAGCCTCCGCCCGGAGTCGAGCAGCGCGTTGATCACCCTGGCCCCGCCCGACGCGCTGTAGTCGCCCTGCCAGCCGGTCCCGGTTTCGACGCTCGCGCCATGCGCCCGCGCCTCGGCCTCGATGGTCGCGGCGCGCGCGTGGTTGTCCGGGCTGTCCATGCGGCCGGACAGGTACCCGAGGGTTTCGTAGCGGTGGTCGACGACGAGGTGGCGCACGAGCTCGCGGACGCCGGAGGCGTTGTCGCACCGCACGTTCATCGCGCCGCGCACGGGCGTGCCCGCAAGCGTCACGACCGGCACCATCGAGGCGAGCCGCGTGATGGCGCTGGCCGAGACCATGCGGTCGTGCAGGATCAGGCCGTCCGCCTTGCCGGCGACCGACGCCACGCGGGCGCCGACGTTGCCGTCGTTGAAGCCGACCGAGCCCATGAGGACGTCAAAGCCGCGCCGCCTGGCGGCCAGGTCGATGCCGCGGTAGATGACGTCGATGAAGAGAAAGCTCTCGTCCTCGTCGGGAAACGGCGTCTCGTCACCCCGGCGGAAGACGACCGCGACGACCTCCTTCAGGCCGTTGGACAGGGCCCTGGCGGCGCCGTCGGGCACAAACCCAAGCTCGGTGACCGCCTCGAGGACTCGCTCCCGCGTCGCCGCGCGCGGGCTTCCCTGGCCGTTGAGCACCCTCGAAACCGACGCGATCGACACGCCGGCGCGGCTGGCGACGTCGTAGATCGTCAGCGGACCCTTGGGCTTTTTGGGTTCCGGCAATCAGGCCGCCTCCTCTCACGCCACACGCTGCCGCTTGGCTGTAAGCGCTTACCGGTAAGCGCTTACAGCGGCGATTATATGGCGGCCCTTGCGGTTGTCAAGGACGAAGTTTCCCGCGAGCCCCCGCGGAGCCTACGATCCTGTCGCGTTATCCAGCTATGACGAGGCTCAGCTCGCGACGATGACTCGCGCCGTGGCGGCGATCGGGGTTCTCCTGTTCGCGGCCGCGTGCCAGGCGCCGTTCGCGGGCTCGACGCCCAAGCCCGTGACGCCGCAGACCATCGCCCTGCAGCCGGCGGACGTTCCGGGCATGCAGCGGTGCGACGTCAGCGGCAACGTGACGAGAGTGCTCAACGACGAGAAGAAGCGCAAGTCGCCGTCGTATGACAGGAACGCGACCGAGTGGGAGCAGTGGAAGCAACAGGGCGCTGTCGACGCGTACTTCGCCGTCTACGGCCAGTCCCCCGCCGACTGTGCGGCGGCCTCGGACTCGACCACTGGGGCGCCGCGCGGACGCTTGATGGTCGGGCTCGTGGTTGAGTTCCGCGACACGATCGGGGCCGCACGCAATTTCACGCGGGACTCGACGCTCATGGGCCTCGGGCCACGGGACATCCGCTTCATCGAGCTCGCCGGTGGGACGACGACCTTCGGGTCGGCGACCGGCCTGGGCGTGGATTCGGTGGTCGGGAGCGCGGTGGTCGCGGGCGCGGACTACTTCGTGGCGATGTGGCAAAGCCGGAGCTTCCAGTCGGAGTTCATCGGCTACAACACGCGGTTCGCGGACGGCGACACGGCCGTCAAGGACATGAACAGCCGGATCAAGTAGCCGGCCGTCAGGCGCCCAGGAGGCGAGCGATCAGCATCCGCTGCACCTCCGATGTCCCCTCGCCGATCTCGTTGATCTTCACGTCGCGCCAGTACCTCGCGACCGGGTAGTCCTCCATGAAGCCGTAGCCGCCATGGATCTGGACCGCGTTGTCGGCGGCACGCTTCGACGCCTCCGAGGCGTACAGCTTCGACATCGCCGCGAGCCGCCGCACCTCGTCGCTGGTCTCGCCGCCCTCGTGCCCATAGGCCGCCGCCGCGCGGTACACGATCGTCCGCGCCACCTCGGTCTCGGTCGCCATGTCCGCGAGCTTGAACTGGATCGCCTGGTGCTTCGATATCGGCTCGCCGAATGCGTGCCTTTCCTTCGCATACGACAGCGCCGCGTCGAGACAGGCCTGGGCGACGCCAACCGACAGCGCCGCGATCGCGATGCGGCCTCCGGTGAGCGTGTGGAGGAACTGGCGGTAGCCGCCGCCGCGCTGGCCCAGCATGTTCTCTGCCGGCACCTCGCAGCCGTCGAAGGCAAGCGGATGCGTATCGGAAGAGTGCCAACCGAGCTTCCGGTACGGCTCGAGGACGTGGTAGCCCGGGGTCCCCGTCGGGACCATGAGGGCGCTGATCTCTTTGTCGCCGTCGCTGTCGCGCCCGGTCACCGCGGTGATCGTCACGCCGGCCGAGATGTCGGTGCCGCAGTTGGTGATGAACTGCTTGGCGCCGTTGATCACCCAGCGACCGTCGCGCTGCTCGGCGCGTGTCTTCGTCGCGCCCGCGTCGGAACCCGCCTCGGGTTCGGTCAGGCCGAACGCCCACAGCTTTCTCCCCGCCAGCAGATCCGGCAGCCACCGCTCCTTCTGCGCCTTGGTGCCGAACTCGTAGATCGGCGCGGCGCCCAGGCACACGGCGGCCTCGAGCGTTATGCCGACGCCCGCGTCCGCGCGAGAGATCTCCTCGATGGCGATGCACAGGGACAGGAAGTCGGCGCCCGCGCCCCCGTGCTCCTCGGCGAACGGCAGCCCGAACAGGCCGAGCTCGCCCATCTGGCGGACAACGTCGTAGCCGAACCGGTGCTCGCGGTCGAGCTCCTCCGCCGCCGGCGCGACGACCTCGCGCGCGAAGTCCCGGCACGTGTCCCTGATCGCCTGCTGCTCGGGTGTCAGTGCAAAATCCATCTCTAGGAATCTTGGCGGACTACGCCGAGGCGATGCACATCGCCGGCGGCCTCACAGACCTCGACGGGCCCAACGTGAACCCGCAATGCCGCACGCGCGTGTACACGCATGGGCGTCGCGTCGAACGCTCGCTCGTGCTGCTGCACGGCTTCACGAGCTGCCCCCAGCAGTTCGACGCCCTCGGCGCGGCCTTCCATGAACGGGGGTGGAACGTCCTCATCCCCCGCTACCCGCGCCACGGTTACACCGACCGGGTGAACACGTCGATCGCGGAGCTTCGGGCCGACCACCTGGTCGCAGTCGCCAACCGCGCGGCCGAGGCTGGGGCCGGGCTCGGCGAGCGGCTGACCGTGGCCGGGCTGTCGCTCGGCGCCATCCTCACCGGGCTGATCGCCCAGAGGCGCGACGGGATCGAGCGCGCGGTGCTCATCGCGCCCATGCTGGGCCTGCGGCCCATCCCTGGCCCGGTGCTGACGGCCATGAGCGGCGCCGCCAAGCTGCTGCCGAACTTCTACGTGTGGTGGAACGGCAAGCTGAAGGACAGGATCGGCCCTCCGTACGGCTACCCGCGCTTTGCCACACACGCCTACGCCGCGCTGTTCGACTGCGGCCGCGAGCTCGTGACCGCGGCGCGCCGGTCGCCGCCGAAAGCGCGCGCGATCGCCGTCATCACCAACGCAGCCGAACCCCGTCTGGACAATCGCTTCACGTACCGCTTGATCGAGTCGTGGCGGCGCCAGGGGGCCCACGTCAAGACGTTCGAGTTCGCCAGGTCCGAAGGCCTGCCGCACGACCTGATCGACCCCGGCCACGCCGCCCAGCGGATCGACCGCGTGTATCCGATCGTCACCCGCCTGATCGAAGGCGCCTAGAGGCGCCTGGACATCTCGTATTCGAGCTCACCCGGCCGTACGTCCTGCGTCGCGCCGGTCCGCACGAAACCGTTGCGCTCGTACAGACGCCGGGCGGCGCTGTTCACCTCCGTGACCCACAACAACACCCGCTCGCGGCCGCTGTCGCGAGCGAAATCCAGCACGTGTTTGACGAGCAGGTCGCCGATGCCGCGCCGCCGAAACCGCGGATCGACCCACATCGCGATCATCGCGGCGGCACCCATGACATCGCTGTCGCCGACCGCCACGGTGCCCGCCACGACGCCGTCGACCTCGGCGAAGAACGTCGCGCGGTTGCGGATCCTCTGCCGCCAGCTCGCCTCGTCGAGGTCGATCTCGCGCTCGTAAGTCGATCCGAACGCGTACGGCGCCTCTTTCAAGGCGTCGAGCCGGACGCGTCGATAGACCTGCCAGTCCTCGGGACCGACCCTCCTCAGCTCAGTTGCCGAGGACGAAGACCTTCAGGGCCCAGCTGACGAGGACGGCGCTGGCGCCGCCGATCCAGACGAGGCGCCACTGCATCGCGCTCAGCCTCGGCGTGAACGTGCGCCCGGTGAGGATGCCCGCCGCGAGGCCGCCGACGCCCAGCACGGTGCCCGCGAACAACGCCGGGCCGAGCGGATAGAGCCGCACGGCGTCGGAGACGTCCCCGCGCCACATGTAGGCGAACGAGCGCGTGCCGCCGCAGAAGGGGCATGGGTGCCCCGTCAGGTAGAAGAACGGGCACGGCGGCAGGGTGGCGTGCGCGGTCTGCAGCGCCCAGAAGATCCGCGTGTAGGCGAGCCAGCCCGCCAGCACGACGAGAATGCCCAGGTCGCGCATGCGGTCGCCGGGAACCGAACGCGTGATGGCGATCGGCGTCAGGCTCAACTCAGCAGACCGACGATCTCGTCGGTCGTCTCGGCGACGGCGACACCCGCCTTGCGGAACGCTTCTTCCTTGCTCTTGGCCGTGCCACGGTTCCCGGAGATGATCGCTCCCGCGTGGCCCATGCGCTTGCCCTCCGGCGCCGTCCGTCCGGAGATGAAGGCCACGGCCTTGAGCCGAGTGCCGCGCCCCAGCAGCTCGGCCGCGCGCTCCTCGTCGCTGCCGCCGATCTCGCCGATGACTACCACGTGGGTCGTCGCGGGATCCTTCTCGAAAAGCGGGATGACGTCACTGAACGTCAACCCGAGCACCGGGTCGCCGCCGATGCCGACGATGGTCGACTGGCCCATGCCGGCGGCCGACAGGGCCGACGCCACCTCGTAGGTGAGCGTGCCGCTTCGCGACACGACTCCGACGTGGCCGGGCCTGGTGATGATCTGGGGGATGATGCCGATCTTCGCTTGCCCGGGCGTGATCAGCCCGGGGCAGTTGGCGCCGAGGAGCCTGGCCCTGGGGTAGCCGCGCAGGAAATCCTTGACCCGGATCATGTCCTGGATCGGGATCCCTTCTGTGATGCACACGATCAGCTCGATGCCCGCCGCCGCCGCCTCCATGATGGCGTCGGCCGCGAACGGGGCCGGGACGAAGATGCCGGATGCGTTGGCGCCGGTCGCCTTGACCGCGTCGGCGACCGTGTTGAAGACCGGCACGCCGAGCTGCGTCGTCCCGCCTTTGCCCGGGCTCGTTCCCGCGACCACCTTGGTACCGAGCAGCTGCATCTGCTCGGTGTGGAACGACCCCTCGCGGCCGGTGATGCCCTGGACGAGGACCTTCGACGCGGAGTCGAGGAGGATGCTCAACGCCGCGCCCCCGACTTGCTCAGCTCGACGATCTTCTGCGCCGCGTCCCAACCGCTCGTGCCCGGCTCGATGCCGTGCTGCTTGAGCAGCTGCCGCCCCTCCTCGGCGCGCGTGCCGCTGAGCCGGACGACGATCGGCACCTTGACGTCGAGGCGATCGCGCGCCGCGATCAGGCCCTTGGCGACCTCGTCACCGCGCGTGATGCCGCCGAAGACGTTGATCAGCACGCCTTTCACCTTCGGGTTCATCAGGATCACGGTCAGCGCGTTCTCGACGCTCTCCGCCTTGGCGCCGCCCCCGATGTCGCAGAAGTTGGCGGGCTTGCCGCCGGCCCGCTGCACGAGGTCGAGCGTGCCCATGCACAGCCCGGCGCCATTGCCGATGATGCCGATGTCGCCGTCCAGCGATACGTACGTGAGGCCGCCGCGCCTTTTCGCCTCGACCTCGTACGGGTCGCCCTCGAGAACCGCTCCGTACTTCTCCTCGAGGTCGCGATGCCGCCAGGTCGCGTTGTCGTCGATCTCGAGCTTGGCGTCACCGGCGATCACCTCGCCGGCTTTCGTGACCACGAGCGGGTTGATCTCGGCGGTCAGCGCGTCGAAGTCGGGGATCGCGCGGTAGAGCTTCTTGATCATCGCCGCCAGCGGCCGGGCGAGCGACGCGAGGCCGGCGTCGTAGACGAGCTGCACGAGCTCGAAGTCGAGGGGACCGCGCCATGGGTTCGGGTAGAGGCGCGCGATCGCCTCGGGCGCTTCCTCGGCGACCTGCTCGATGTCCATGCCGCCCCTGGCCGACAGCATCAGGATGTTCGCCCGCGCGTCGCGGTCGACGGTGAAGCCGAGGTAGATCTCGCGCTCGATGTCGAGCGCCGCCTCGCAGTACACGAGCGGCACCTTGAAGCCCTTGATGTCCATCCCGATGATCTGCTCGGCCGCGCGCCTCGCCTCCTCCTCGGAGTTGGCGAGCTTGATGCCGCCGGCCTTGCCGCGCCCGCCCACCGGCACCTGGGCCTTGACCGCGACCGCGCCCAGCTTCCGGAAGGCCTCGACGGCCTCGCCTGGATTGCGCGCCACCATGCCGGGCGGGATCGCGATTCCGAGCGACGCGAGGATTTCCTTCGCCTGGTACTCGAGGAGCTTCAAGAGACTGGGGACCTCATCGAGCGAGCGGGCACGGCGTGGCCGCCTGGCGCGGGTTGTTGTTCCAGCTCTCGCAGAAGCCCTGGCGAAAGTCGGAGGTGTTGAATATGAGCACGCCGCCGATCCCGAGGACGATGAGGACCAGCAGCGCGAAGCCGCAGCCGATGAGCACGGCCGGGAGCGCCATGCTCCGCCCCTGCGCCGGAGCCTGGACCGTGTTCGGCCGCCACGCCTGTCCGTCCCAGTACTGCCGTCCGTCGTCGGAGATCCAGCGGCCCTGCGCGTCCTGGTACGGCATGTGGCTTCAAGTGTATTGGGCCTACCGCGCGCGCCGGCTGCCGGGCGGCGCGACGACGACCACCCCGGCCCCCAGCACCAGAAGCAGGAAGCCGACCACCTGGAGCACGCCGTTGCGCGGCCCCATCATGTCCACGCCGAGGATCAAGAGTCCGAGGCCGGCCAGCCCCGTGGCCGCGCCCCACGCACGCGCTGTGCCCGTCGGCACCGGCCGCGCCGGCAGCCAGGCGGGCCGCCTGCCTGCCACCGCGGTCCACGCGCCGAGGGCCAGGGCGGCCGCGCCCACGGCGGCGATCAGCAGATAGAGGAGCACCTTAGAGCGGGATGTTCCCGTGCCACTTGGGGCTGCGACGGCGCTCCTTGCGCATGGCGATGCGCAGCGCCCGGATCAGCTCGCCGCGGGTCCGGCTCGGCTCGATGACGCCGTCGATGTAGCCGCGCTCGGCGGCTACGTACGGATTGGCGAATCGCTCCGTGTACTCGGTCACGAGCTCCGCGCGGCGCGCCGCACCGGCGCTGAGCTCCTTGCGGAACAGGATGTTGACCGCCCCCTCAGGGCCCATTACCGCGATCTCAGCGGTCGGCCACGCCACGTTGTAGTCGGCCCGGATGTGCTTGGAGCACATGACGCAGTAGGCGCCTCCGTACGCCTTGCGCGTGATCACGGTCAGCTTCGGCACCGTCGCCTCGCTGAACGCGTACAGGAGCTTGGCGCCGTGGCGGATGATGCCGCCGTACTCCTGCGATGTCCCCGGCAGGAAGCCTGGAACGTCGACGAAGGTGACGAGCGGGATGTTGAACGCGTCGCAGAAGCGGACGAAGCGCGCTCCCTTGTCGGACGCGTTGATGTCGAGCGCGCCGGCCATCACCTTCGGCTGGTTGGCCACCACGCCCACCGGCTTGCCGTCGAGGTGCGCGAATCCGACGACGAGGTTCATCGCGTAGAACGGCTGCACCTCGAAGAACTCACCGCCGTCGACGACGGCGCCGATGACGTCCTTGATGTCGTACGGCTCCTTCGGGTTGTCGGGGATGACGGTGGCGAGCGCCGGCGCTTCGCGCGTCGCGTCGTCGCGGGGTTCGACCGCGGGTGGCTGCTCCTCGCAGGACTGAGGGATGTAGCGGAACAGCTTGCGCACCTGGGCGAAGCACTCCTCCTCGCTCTCGGCGAGGAAGTGCGCCACGCCCGAGCGCGTGTTGTGGACCTCGGCGCCGCCGAGCGAGTCGAACGTCACGTCCTCGCCCGTCGTGACGCGGATCACCTCGGGCCCGGTGATGAACATGTAGCCGACGCCGTGGACCATGAAGGTGAAGTCCGTGATCGCGGGCGAGTACACGGCGCCGCCGGTGCACGGCCCGAGAATCAGGCTCAGCTGCGGCACGAGGCCGCTCGCCTCGACGTTGCGCCAGAAGATCTCGGCGTACCCGGCGAGCGACACGACACCTTCCTGGATGCGAGCGCCTCCCGAGTCGTTGATGCCGAGGATGGGGATCCGGTTGCTGGCGGCCAGGTCCATCGCCTTGATCACCTTCTGGGCGAAGACCTCGCCCAGCGAGCCGCCGAAGACGCTCGCGTCGTGGCTGAACAGCATCACGTCCCGGCCGCCGATCTTCGCCATGCCGGTGACGACGCCGTCACCCGGATGGCCCGTGGCCGGCCGCGCGAAGGGGCCGCCGGACGCGGAGTTCTCGAGGTCGCTGATCAGGTTGCGCAGTTGGGC
>CBJLKR010000033.1:0-14770 GCA_966423695.1 uncultured bacterium
ATCGCCCGGAGGCGATCACTGCTCAGGTGAGGCAGGCTCTGGCTTCAGGAACAGCGCCGCCAGCGGCGGCAGGGTCAGCGTGACGCTGTGCCCGTGCCCGTGCATCGCCACCGGCACGGCGTCCACACCCCCAAGGTTCCCCATCCCGCTCCCGCCGTACATGGGCGCGTCGCCGTTCAGCATCTCCCGCCAGTGCCCCGGCGCCGGCACCCCGATCTGGTAGTTGTGCCGGGGCACGGGCGTGAAGTTGAACGCCGCCACCACCACGTCCGCCGGCGACCGGCCGCGCCGGATCAGGGACACCACGCTCTGGTCGGCGTCGGTCACGTCGATCCACTGAAACCCGGCGGGGTCGAAGTCCAGCTCGTGCAGCGCCTTCTCCTCGCGCATCACCCGGTTCAGGTCGCCCACCCACAGCCGCAGCCCCGAGTGCATCGGGTACTCGAGAAGGTGCCAGTCGAGCGACGTCTCCACGTCCCACTCGCGCCACTGCCCGAACTCCCCGCCCATGAACAGCAGCTTCTTGCCCGGCTGCGCGTACATCCACGCGTAGAGCAACCGCAGGTTCGCGAACTTCTGCCAGTCGTCGCCAGGCATCTTGCCGAGTAGCGATCCCTTTCCGTGCACCACCTCGTCGTGCGACAGCGGGAGCATGAAGTTCTCGCCGAACGCGTACAGCATCCGGAAGGTCAAGTTCGAGTGGTGGAACTTGCGGTGCACAGGCTCGCGCTCGAAGTAGTAGAGCGTGTCGTGCATCCAGCCCATGTCCCACTTCATGCCGAAGCCGAGGCCGCCGACGTAGGTCGGCCGTGAGACCTGCGGCCACGCCGTCGACTCCTCGGCGACGGTCTGCGTGTCGGGCTGCTCCTTGTAGACCTCGATGTTGAACCGGCGCAGGAAGTCGACCGCCTCGAGGTTCTCCCGCCCGCCGAACTTGTTCGGGATCCACTCGCCCGCCTTGCGCGAGTAGTCGAGGTAGAGCATCGAAGCCACCGCGTCGACCCTCAGACCGTCGGCGTGGTAGCGGTCGAGCCAGCACAGCGCCGACGACAGCAGGAAGCCGCGCACCTCGTTGCGCCCGTAGTTGAAGATCGACGACCCCCAATCAGGATGCACTCCCATGCGCGGGTCGGCGTGCTCGTAGAGGTGCGTGCCGTCGAAGTTCTGCAACCCGAACTCGTCGGAGGGGAAATGCGACGGCACCCAGTCGAGGATCACGCCGACGCCGTTCTGGTGCAGGTAGTCGACCAGGAACATGAAGTCCTGCGGCGTGCCGTACCGCGACGTGGGCGCGAAGTAGCCCTCCACCTGGTAGCCCCACGACTGATAGAGCGGGTGCTCCATCACCGGCATGAACTCGACGTGCGTGAACCCCATGCGCGAGATGTAGTCGGCGAGCCGTGGCCCGAGCTCGCGATAGGTCAGCCACCGGTTCCCTTCCTCCGGCACGCGCATCCACGAGCCGAGGTGCACCTCGTAGACGGACATCGCCGCGCCGCGCGCGTTGGTCGCGCCGCGCCGGCGCATCCAGTCGTCGTCGCCCCATTCGTATCCGAGGTCCCAGACGATCGACGCCTGCCGTGGCGGCGCCTCCGAGTAGGCCGCGAACGGGTCGGCCTTGTCCACGCCGTTGCGCGTGACCTTGGAGTGGACGTGGTACTTGTAGAGAGCGCCGTGGCCGACGGTCGGGATGAAGCCCTCCCAGATGCCCGACTGCTCGCGGGGATAGAGGCCGTTCGCGTTCTTGTCCCAGCCGTTGAAGTCCCCGATCACGCTGACCTGGTCGGCGTTCGGCGCCCACACCGCGAAGTACGTGCCGTGGGGCTCGTCCATGGGGTGCGCGCCGAGCTTCTCGAACAGGTGGCCGTGCGTGCCCTCGTTGAAGAGATGGAGGTCGAACGGGCTGAGCAGGGAGCGCGCCGCGATGCTCACGCGAGCGGAACCACGAGGTCGAGTATGCCGCGAAGCGGGATGCCGACCCAGTCCGGGCGAAGGTTGAGCTCGTAGCGCAGCTCGTAGAGCGCCTTCTCGAGCAGCATCGTCGTCAGCTGCAGCTGGAGGTCGTCCTGCGCCTGCGGCACCCACGAGGCCTTCCCCGCGGTTGCGAGGTAGCTGCCGAGAAACGCCGCCGACACCGAGTCCGCCCAGAACCGCGCCCAGGCCTCGAGGCCCGCGGGCTTGTCGGGCCCTGCCTGCTGCGCCCGCAGCGCCGCCTGGCTCGCGTACGAGAAAGACCGCACCATGCCGGCGACGTCGCGCAGCGCCAGGCGCTTCAACCGGCGCTCATACAACGAGCGCGTCGGCTCGCCCTCGAAGTCGATGATGACGAAGTCGTGGCCGGTGTACAGGACCTGGCCGAGGTGATAGTCACCGTGGACTCGGATCCGCGTCGTCGTGATCCGCCGCGCCAGGAAAGTCTTGAGGATGGACGCGATCCGCGGCTCCTGCTCCAGGACCCGCTTGCCGAGCTCGCGCGTCTCGGCGGGCAGCTTGCTCAGCTGCGAGCGCAGAGTTTCGGTCGCGCGCATGGAAAGGCCGCTCAACGACTGGTACATCGACCGCTGGTCGAGTGGCGTGATGCGCTCGGGCGCGAAGGCTGCATCGGTGGGATCGGACGACAATGCGGCGTGCAGCTCGGCCGTCCGCCGGCCCAGCAAGCGCGCCGAATCCAGGTAGCTTCCGATCGTCCTCACCGCCATCTCCGGCGGGTCGTGCTGGCTTGCCTCCAGGAGATTGGGCAGCGCGACGGGTGGCTCGACGCCGACCAGGTCGGGCGAGGAGAAGTAGTGCGCGAGGGTGTTGAGGGTGTGCTGCCACGCGTCGCCCTGATTGGGAACGTAGGCCTGCAGGATGGCGATGCTCATGGGCTCGCCACGGCCGCGCCGATACTCCAGGCTGCCGGCGAGCGGCGCGATCTGGCTGAACGCGGTCTTCTCGGTCAGGAACCGGCCCACCTCCAGCTCGGGGTTCACACCCTCCTCCAGGCGCCGGAACACCTTGAGGATCAGCCGCTCGCCGAAGATCACCGAGTTGTTGCTCTGCTCGGCGACGGACAGCTGCGCCTCCAGGCGCACGGTCTCGGGGCCGCGCAGCCGGGCGAACGCGCGTGTCGTCGAGCCCGCGAGCGTGCCGTTCTTGGCGCTCGAGCGCCGGCGCCTGGCGATCGCCCCGAGCATGGCCTCGGCGAAGTTGGGCGGCCCGAGCGCGTCGTAGAGGAGACCGCGCGCCTCCTCGCCCTGGTTGTGCACCAAGGCGATCGCCGATTGCGGCCACCGCTCGAGGATGTGGGGGGCTTCGGCGGGGTTGGCGTACGCGACCGGCAGGATGTAGGTATCGGGGTCCCCCTCGGCGTAGCCGATCGTCACCGCCGTCAGGCAGGCGTTGCCCTCCGAGCCGGGAACGTCGATGACGTCGGATATCGTCGCCGTCTTGACGCGACGCGCCTTGCCGGCAAACCACCTGCGCTGCGGCACGAAGCGCAGCAGCACGGCTTCGAAGCGCTCCTTGGCGGCGCCGTCGAGGGCCGACTCCCATCCGCCCGACACGCGGATCTCGGGCAGCGTCGCCGCCACCGGCTGCGCGCCGTCGCTCGAGATGCTCGGGATCGGCCGCGGCTGCATCGAAAACCAGTAGAAGGCGTGCGGCCCCAGCGTCAGGAAGTACGGACTGTCGCCGATGGCGGGCATCTCGTTGCCGCTGAACAGCTCCACCGGCACAAGGCCTTTCCACTTGCCGAGGTCGAGCTCCACCGCCTGCAGGAAGCGTGAGAGGTTGGCGAGGCACAGGATCTGCTCCGACTCGTACGCGCGCACGTAGGCGAGGATCTTGCGGTTTTCGGGCCGCAGCAGCTCGAGCGTGCCGCGGCCGAACGCGCGATGGCGCTTGCGCAGCGCGATGAGACGCTTCGTCCAGGACAGGATCGAATGCGGGTTGCCCTGCTGCGCCTCGACGTTGACCGTCTCGTAGTGGTACTCGGGGTCGGTGATCACCGGCAGGTACAGGCGCTGCCGGTTGGCGCGTGAGAAACCGGCGTTCCGGTCGGCGCTCCACTGCATCGGGGTGCGCACGCCGTTGCGGTCGCCCAGAAAGATGTTGTCGCCCATCCCGATCTCGTCGCCGTAGTAGAGGACCGGCGTGCCGGGCAGCGAGAACAGGAGGCCGTTCATGAGCTCGATCCGGCGGCGGTCGTTGCCCAGCAAGGGCGCGAGGCGCCGGCGGATGCCGAGGTTCAGCCGCGCCATCCGGTCCTGCGTGTACGCGCGGTACATGTAGTCGCGCTCCTCGTCGGTGACCATCTCCAGCGTCAGCTCGTCGTGGTTGCGGAGGAACAGCGCCCACTGCGCGTTGTCGGGGATCGGCGGCGTCTGAGCCAGGATGTCGACGATGGGAAAGCGGTCCTCCATGCGGATCGACATGAACAGGCGCGGCATGAGCGGGAAGTGGAAGTTCATGTGGCACTCGTCGCCCTGGCCGAAGTAGGCGACCGCGTCCTCGGGCCACTGGTTGGCCTCGGACAGCAGCATGCGGTTGCGGTAGCCGTCGTCCACGTGCTTGCGCAGCTTCCTCAGGAAGTCGTGCGTTTCAGGCAGGTTCTCGCCGTTGGTGCCCTCTCGCTCGTAGAGGTAAGGGATGGCGTCGAGGCGCACGCCGTCCATGCCCATGTCCATCCAGAAGTCGAGCGCCTTGAAGACGGCCTCGTGGACCTTCGGGTTGTCGAAGTTGAGGTCGGGCTGGCTCGAGTAGAACCGGTGCCAGTAGTAGGCGCCCGCGACGTGGTCCCACGTCCAGTTCGAGACCTCGGTGTCTTTGAAGATGATGCGGACGTCCTGGTAGCGCTGGTTGGTCTCGCTCCAGACGTAGAAGTCGCGGTGGGGGCTGCCGGCCTTGGCGAGCCGCGCGCGCTGGAACCACGGATGCTGGTCGGAGGTGTGGTTGCAGACGAGCTCGTTGATGACGCGGATGCCCCGCTTGTGCGCCTCGCGCAGCACGTGGTGGACGTCGCCGAGCGTCCCGTACATCGGATTGACGTTCGTGTAGTCGGCGATGTCGTATCCGTCGTCGCGCAGCGGTGAGGGGTAGAAGGGCAGCAGCCAGATCGCGTTGACGCCGAGGTCCTGCAGGTACGGCAGCTTCTCGAGCAGGCCGCGGAAGTCGCCGCTGCCGTCCGCGTCGCTGTCGGAGAACGCGCGCACGTGCAGCTCGTAGATGAGCGCGTCCTTGTACCAGAGGGGGTCGTCGTCGAGCTGAAACTCGACCGCTTTGCGCCTGCGGCGGGACGCCGTTTCGATCACAGGAAGTACTCGAAGTCGTGCTCGCTGCGCACGCGGTGGCGGAAGAGAAAGATCTGCGCCGGCATCGATTGCGGGTTGAGCTCGACGTAGTTGCGCGGCCCGTTCCAGAGATAGCGCGCGCCGGAGATGAGCTCGTGCGCCTGGAACGGCCGGTCGGGCTCGATGCCGAGCTCCTCGAGCGGCAGGTTGACCATGCCGCGCTGCACGTGGTGCGGGTCGACGTTGACGACCGTGAGCACGACGTTCGAGCCGTCGGCCGTGCTCTTCGTGTAGGCGAGCAGCTGGTCGTTCTCGGTGAAGTGGAAGCGCAGGCCGCGGTCGGTGTGAAGCGCCGGGTTCTCGCGCCGAATGCGGTTGACGATCGTGATCAGCTCACGCATCGAGTCCTCGGGCTTCCACTCGCGCAGCTGGTACTTCTCCGAGTCGAGGTACTCCTCCGAGCCGTGCTCTCTCGCGCGCCCCTCCAGGGACTCGAACGGCGGCCCGTATATCCCATAGCTCGCGCCCAGCGTGGCCGCCAGGACCAGCCGCGCCTGGAAGGCGGGCCGGCCTCCGGTCTGCAGGTATTCGGTGAGGATATCGGGCGTGTTCGGCCACAGGTTCGGCCGGAAGAAGTCGCGCACCGGCGGCTGCGCGAGCTCCGTGAAGTACTGGTACAGCTCGTACGCGGTGTTGCGCCAGGCGAAGTAGGTGTACGACTGGCTGAATCCGAGCTTGGCCAGGCGGTACATGACCTTCGGTCGCGTGAACGCCTCTGACAGCAGGACCACGTCGGGGTACTTGCGCCGCAGCTCGGCGATCATCCACTCCCAGAAGGCAAACGGTTTCGTGTGCGGGTTGTCGACGCGAAAGAAGCGCACTCCCTGCTCCGCCCAGAAGACGACGATCGATAGCAGCTCCTGCCACAGCTCCTGCCAGTGCTCGTTCTCGAAGTCGAACGGATAGATGTCCTCGTACTTCTTCGGTGGGTTCTCGGCGTACTGGATCGAGCCGTCGGGCCGGTGCCTGAACCACTCGGGGTGCTCGCGCACGTACGGGTGGTCGGGCGAGCACTGGAAGGCGATGTCGAGCGCGACGTCGACGCGGTGCTTCTTCGCTGCCGTGACGAGGCTGCGGAAGTCGTCCATGGTGCCGAGCCGCGGGTCGATCGCCTTGTGGCCGCCCTCGCTCGAGCCGATGGCCCACGGACTTCCTGGTTCGCCGGCCTTGGCCGGGCGGTTGTTGGCACCCTTGCGGTGCGTCTGGCCTATGGGGTGGATGGGCGGGAGATACAGGACGTCGAAACCCATCTCCGCGACCTCGGGAACGAGTCGCTCGACGCCTTTGAGGCCGCCGAAGCTTCGAGGGAACAGCTCGTACCAGGCGCCGTATCGCGCCTTGACCGGCTCCACGAGCACCTCGAGCTCTCGCGTGTGCGTCGTCACCTCGCGGACGGCGTGCCTGCGCATGAGCTCGCTCAGCTTGCCGTCGGCCTGCGCGAGCTTGCCGGCGCGGACCGTCTTCGCAAACGCCGTCAGGCGGGCCGCGTCGCCGCTGCCGTCGGACCGAGGTGCGCCCTGCGCGCTGCCGGCCCTGCTCGCCGCCTCGTCGATCAGGCGTCCGCCGACCTCGAGCTCGACCTTGAGGTCCTGTCCGGCCTCGACCCGCTTGGCGAGCCGCCGCCGCCACGTCTCGAAACCGTCGACCCAACCGTCGACCGTGAAGACGTACCGGCCGAGCTGCGTCACCGGAAACTCGCCCCGCCAGCGGTCGTTGACCACCGGCTGCATCGGCGCCTCGCTCCAGCCGGCGGCCGACTCGTGGCGGTAGCGGATGGCGGCCGCCAGCGTGTCGTCGCTGTCTGCGAAGACGTCCGCCTCGACGGTGACGCTCTCGCCGACGACCCGCCGGGCGGGGAAGCGGCCGCCGTCGATCTGCGGCGTGACCGCCTCGATCACGACCCTGCGGCGGCCGTCGGCGGGCACGCCCGACGACCTGGCGCGGGTGCTCGACGAACGTTCGCCCAGGCGGCGCTGGGCGGGTGTTCGGGCCACGAATGAAATCGTGCCATGATTCGAGCGGGTGCTGAAATCCATCGACCCGGCCACCGGCCGGGAGCTCGCGACCTTCCCCGAGGACGGCGAAGCCGCGATCGCGAACGCTCTGTCCAAGGCTTGGGACGTGCGCCACGCCTGGCGGGATGGAGGCGTCGGCCTGCGCGCCTCATTGATGCGGTCGGTCGCCGGCGTCCTGCGCGCGGACAGGTCGCGCTTCGCCGCCCTGCTGACATCGGAGATGGGCAAGCCGATCGTCGAGGCCGAGGCCGAGGTCGACAAGTGCGCGTGGACCGCGAGCTGGTTCGCCGAGAACGCCGAGCGGCTGCTCGCCGACGAGCATGTCGACAGCACCGGGACCGAGAGCTACGTCCGGTTTCAGCCGCTGGGCGTGATCCTGGCCGTGATGCCCTGGAACTTCCCGTTCTGGCAGGCGTTCCGCGCCGCTCTCCCGGCGCTGTGCGCCGGCAACGTGATGCTGCTCAAGCACTCCTCGAACGTCCCCCAGTCGGCGCTGGCGATCGAGGAGGTGTTCCGCGAGGCCGGCGTGCCGGAAGGCGTGTTCCAGACCCTGCTCATCGGCTCGGCCGCGGTCGAGCGGCTGATCTCCGACCGGCGCGTCGCCGGTGTGACGCTGACCGGCTCGGACAGGGCCGGCATGCTCGTCGCCGAGGCGGCGGGCAAGGCGCTGAAGAAGACGGTCCTGGAGCTCGGCGGCTCCGACCCGTTCATCGTGCTGGGCGACGCCGACCTGAACGCCGCGGCCACGGTCGCGTGCCGGGCGCGCAACCAGAACAACGGCCAGAGCTGCATCGCGGCCAAGCGGTTCATCGTCGAGGAAAGCGTCGCGGACGACTTCGAGCAGCGCTTTGTCAGCGCCGTCGCCGCGCTGAAGGTCGGCAACCCGATGGACCGCGCCAACCAGGTCGGGCCGCTGGCCCGCGCCGACCTGGTCGACGACCTCGAGCGTCAGGTCGCCGAGTCCGTGCGCATGGGCGCGCGACCGCTGACCGGCGGCAAGCGCATCCACGGCGACGGCTACTACTTCGAGCCGACGGTGCTCGGCAACGTACGGCCGGGCATGCCCGCATACCACGAGGAGACGTTCGGTCCGGTCGCCGCGGTGATCCGCGTCGGCGACGCCGAGGAGGCGCTGCGCGTCGCAAACGACACCGACTACGGGCTCGGCTCGAACATCTGGACGGCCGACGTCGAGCGCGGCAAGCGCCTGGCCGAGCGCGTCGAGGCCGGGCTTGTCTTCATCAACGGAATGGTGGCCTCGGACGCGAGGCTGCCCTTCGGTGGCGTGAAGCGCTCGGGTTACGGGCGCGAGCTGGCGGAGTACGGGATCAAGGAGTTCGTCAACATCCAGACCGTCTGGGTCGGTCCGGCGAAGCCCGCGCCTACCCCTGCTGCCGCGCCTCCGCAGCGCTCGGAGTAAGCACCGCAAGCCCGGGCTCCTTGGTCAGCCTCTTCGCCTTCTGGTGCTTGCGCGCCATCACCGAGTAGCTGTCCCTCAAGGCGCGCGCGGGGTCCAGGCCGAAGCTCCGCGCCATCGCGGGCAGGACGGCCGCCGGGCCCTCGAGCTCCACGAACCACCCGAACTCGAGCACGTCGAGCGTGACCGCGACGCCGTCGAGCATCCAGAGCGCACGGCGCTTGGGATAGGTCCACGCCACACGGAAGCCGAGCTGCTCGAGCATGTCGAGCGCGGCGTGGACGTCGCGCAGCTCGATCTCCGTCTCCTCTCGATTCTTCACCCCGCCGTCGAACCTCGCCGGGCCCTTGGCGGTGAGGACGCCGTGCGGCCCGCCGTTGAGGACCCGCAGGCGCAGCGTGGTGTTGCGCGTCGACTTGCCCGGACCGTTGAGGCGGTAGTTCTCCTCGCGGTAGCGTGCGCTCATCTTGGCGCCGCGCTGGCGCAGCATGGCGCGAAGCCTGGCGTGATCCTTGGCGCCACGAAGGCGGAACTTCAGCTCCGACTCGATCGTGCGGTCGCGCTTGGGGCGTGCCAACGCCCCGAATCTAAACCGTTACGCGGCCGGCTGGCGGATTCGGTAGAGCGATGCGACCACTGCGGTGCACTCGTCCTCCACGTACTCCATCCCGGCTTCGGTCGCGATCCGGCGCGCTTCGTCGGAGCGGATGTCGAGCTGGAGCCACAGCGCTTTCGCGCCGATCGCGGCCGCGTCGCGCGCGATTGCGGGCGCGTCCTTCGACGGGCGGAAGACGTCGACGATGTCGACCTTCTCGGGCACGTCGAGCAGCGAGTGGTAGGCCTTCTCGCCGAACAGCTCGTCGGCGTAGGGGTTGACGGGAATCACCCGGAAGCCACGCCGCTGGAGCCCTTCCGGGACCGATCCGCCCGCCTTGCGGGGGTCGCGCGACGCACCGACCACCGCGATCGTGCGGGCGCTCGCGAGGATCTCGTGAGAGGGACGCGCCATAGATCGGTTCAACGCTCGTCGCCTGGCGACTATTCCTCGCGCATCGAAGACTCGCGAGTGCCGGCAATGGAGCGTTTCGAAGCGGGGAATTACGTGCGAGTGCCGGCACTCGCGAGTGCGCGTCCCGGGTCAGGCGACCTCGAACTGCGGTTTCGCCTCCGGCTCCAGCGCGTTCTTCAGCACATCGTCCATGCGGCTCGCGAGGTGGAACTTGATCGCCTCCCGCACGCTCTGGGGCACATCGTCGATGTCCTTCTCGTTTCGCTGCGGAAGGATGACCTCCTTCAACCCCATGCGGTGGGCGGCCAGCACCTTCTGCTTCACGCCTCCGATGGGCAGCACCAGCCCCTGCAGCGTCACCTCGCCGGTCATCCCCACGGTGTTGCGCACCGGGCGTCCCGTCAGCAGCGACACGATCGCCGTGGTCATCGTCACGCCTGCGGACGGCCCGTCCTTCGGCACCGCGCCTTCGGGGACGTGGATGTGGAACGCCTTGTTGATCGCCTGGCGCTCGATGCCGAGCTCGTCCGCGTGCGAGCGCACGTAGGACAGCGCGATCTGCGCCGACTCCTTCATGACGTCGCCCAGCTGGCCGGTCAGCGTCAGAGCGCCGGAGCCATGGCCGTTGGTCGTGTCGGTCGCGGTCGCCTCGACGAACAGCACGTCGCCCCCGATGCCGGTCACCGCAAGCCCGGTCGCCACGCCCGGCACCGCCGTGCGCGCCGCGACCTCGTTGTCGAACTTGGGCTTGCCGAGAAACTCGCGCACGCGCTCGGGCGTGATCGCGACCGGCGGCGTCAGCTCGTGCGTCGCGACCTTCGTCGCCACCTTGCGCGTGATCTTGCCGAGCTCGCGCTCGAGGTTGCGCACGCCCGCCTCGCGCGTGTGGTCGGTGATCACCTTCAAGATCGCGGCGTCGTCCACCGTGACCTCGTCCGGGGTCAGCCCGGCCTGCCTGACCTGGCGCTTGAGCAGGTGGTCGCGCGCGATGGCGACCTTTTCCTCCTCGGTGTAGCCGTCGAGGCGGATCAGCTCCATGCGGTCGAGCAGCGGCGCCGGGATCGTCTCCGAGACGTTGGCCGTCGGGATGAACAGCACCTCGGACAGGTCGAGGTCGACCTCGAGGTAGTGGTCGCGGAACGTGTGGTTCTGCGCCGGGTCGAGGACCTCGAGCAGCGCGGCCGACGGGTCACCCCGCCAGTCGCTGCCGACCTTGTCGATCTCGTCCAGCATGATCACGGGGTTCTTCGTGCCCGCGTCCTTCAACGCGCGGACGATGCGCCCGGGCATCGCACCGACGTAGGTGCGGCGGTGACCGCGGATATCGGCCTCGTCGCGGATGCCGCCGAGGGACACGCGCGTGAACTTGCGGCCGAGCGCGCGGGCGATCGACTCACCCAGCGACGTCTTGCCCACCCCCGGAGGCCCGACCAGGGTGATGATCGCTCCGCTTCCGCGGCCGCCCAGCACCTCGAGACCGCGCTCCTGGCGCAGCTTGCGCACGGCGAGGAACTCGATGATGCGGTCCTTGACGTCGGACAGGCCGGTGTGATCCTCGTCAAGGATCTGACGCGCCTTGACCAGGTCGTAGTTGTCCTCGGAGCGCACGTTCCACGGGATGTCCAGCATCCAGTCGAGGTACGTGCGGATCCACCCGTACTCCGGGTTCTGCTCGCTCGTCCGCTCGAGGCGGTCCAGCTCGCGGTCGACCTCGGTCTGCACCGCCTCCGGCATGCCGGCCTTGGCGATGCGCTCGCGGTAGGTCGAGACCACGTCGGTCTGGCCCTCGTTCAGCTGCTTCTTGATCGCCTCCATCTGCTGGCGGAGCAGGAACTCGCGCTGCGTCTTCTCCATCCCCTCTGTGACCTCGCTGCGGATCTTCTCCTTCAGCGACGCCTCGGCGAGGATGCCCTTCGTCCATTCGATGAGCATCGCGAGCCGGGCCTCGAGGTCGACGGTCTCGAGAACCTTGAGCTTCTGCTCGGTCGAAAGGTCGGGCGAGTAGCCGGCCAGGTCCGCGAGGTGACCCGGCGTCCGCGCCGCGCGCAGGAACTGCACGACCTGCGGCACGCCACGCGATTCGACCAGGTTCTCGAGCAGGGCGCGGTACTCGCGCGCGAGCTCCTGCGACCGCTCGGTCGGCGGCTCGGGGTCGAGGATGGGGTCGGCCTTGACGAACAGGGCGCCGCCCATATCGGCCTGCCCGCCGCCCAGCCGGGCGCGGTACTCGCCGCGGATCATGAACGCCTCCGCGCCGGTCGGCAGGTCGGCGGACTCGCCCAGGCGGGCGGCCGTGCCGATCTGGCCGAACTTGCCGTCGATCCGGGGGACGAGCAGGATGAGGCGGTTGCCCTGGCGGGCAGCCTCGATCGCCGCCTTCTGGTCGTCGCCCTCGACGGCGAGCGTGACGGACATGTGCGGGAGGACGACGACGTCGTCCATGGGGAGGACGGGTAGGAGTTCTGACCGGGGGGTGGTTGCCATCTACTCGAAAGAACGTTTACCCAGCCCGGAGGATTCCCAATCGCTCCCCGGGCCGCCTCGGGCTAAACCCTGGCGACGCTGTTCGAGCCCGAGCCCCGCCGGGAGACGGCGTCGATGACGATGGCCGCCAGGAGCACGAGCCCGGTGACGATGTACTGCCACTCGAACTGGAGGCCGAGCAGGTACATGCCGTTGTAGATCGAGCCGATGACCAGCCCGCCCAGCACGCCGTGGATCGGCTTGCCCCGCCCGCCCATCAGGCTCGTGCCGCCGATGACGGCGGCGGCGACCGCGTACAGCACGTACTGGCCGCCCTGGACGTTGTTGGACATGCCGTTGAGGTACGACGCGTACAGGAGCATGCCTATGCCCGCGGTGAAGGAGCACAGCATGAAGGCGGTCGTCCTGATGAACGAGAGGTTGATGCCGGCGCGCCGGGCCGCCTCGGGGTTGCCACCGATCGCGTAGATGTACCGGCCGTACCTGGTGCGCTGGAGCAGGATGGTCCAGACGCCGAGCACGGCGAGCACGATCGGTATGACCCACGGAACTCCTTCCTGCACGATCAGCACCCCGCGGTTGAGGTTGCAGATCGCGACCACGACGACGGCGACCGCCGCGATCACGCCGACCTTGATGAAGGTGACGCTCGAAGGAGGGGCGACGAGCCCGCTCCTGCGCCGTTGCCAGTCTGAAAACCAGATCAAGGCGCCCAGGCCTGCCACCACCACGGCGGCGCCGATCCAGGACACGACCGGGTCGATGTTGGCCCACATCAGGAAGTAGATGAGGTGCAGGTTGTCGCTCTGGCCGATGAGGTTGGGATAGCCGGAGAACGGCCCGAAGAGGAGGATTTTCAGGAACAGGCCGTTGGCGATCAGAAAGCCCGCCAGCGTGACGATGAATGAGGGCAGGCGCAGGAGGGTGATGAACAGCCCCTGCACCATCCCGAACACGAGGCAGAAGAGCAGCCCCGCCGCGATGGCCGCGGGCCACGGCCAGTTGGTCGTGGCGGGCTGAACCAGCTGGACCGCGATCGCGGCCCCGCATGCGCCGACGAAGCCCACGGACAGGTCGATCTCGCCCAGGACGAGGGCGAAGCCTTCGGCCATGGCCAGGACCATGATCACCGCGCTCTGCTGGAAGAGGTTGACGAGGTTCCCCGCGGACAGGTACAGGCCGTTGGGGCCGATCACCTGGAAGACGAGCACGATCGCGATCATCGCGACGACCACGGGAAGGACCCCGCTCTCGCCCCCGCGGATGCGCGCCGCGTAGCCGCGCACGTAAGCCCCCAGCGACTGGGCGACGACGGCCGGCGGAAGCTCGGCCGCGGCCACCTCGGGGGAGGCGGCCGTCAGGTCCGCGCCGGCCAGCGGGTCAGTTCCCTTCGACAGATCGGCCACCGCGGCGCGAACCTCCCGTCGTCATGTAGTCGACGACCGACTGGCGGTCGAACTTCGAGGCGTCATCCTGGACCACCAGCCGGCCGAGGTACATGACAGCGATCCTGTCGGCTACCTCGAAGATGTCGTTCAGGTTGTGCGAGATGACCATGACCGCCAACCCCTTGTCGCGCAGGCGCCTGATCAGGTCGAGCACCATCCGCGTCTGGACGACACCGAGGGCGGCCGTGGGCTCGTCCATGATCACGAGCTTCGAGTTCCACATCACCGCCTTGGCGACGGCGATCGACTGCCGCTGACCTCCGGACAGCGAGGCCACCGGCTGGCGGATCGACTTGACGGTGGTCACACGCAAGCCGGCCAGCGTCTCCTTGGCGGCGCGCTCCATCGAGTCCTCGTCCATGAGCTCGTACTGGGTCCGCTCGCGTCCCAGGAACATGTTCTGGACGATGTCGAGGTTGTCGCACAGGGCGAGGTCCTGGTAGACGGTCTCGATCCCCAGCTGGGAGGCGTCGCGGGCGCTGCGAAGGTGGACCTGCCGCCCCTGCCACAGGAACCGGCCGTGGTCGGGCTGGTAGATGCCCGCGATGCACTTGGTCAGCACTGTCTTGCCGGCACCGTTGTCGCCGCACAGGGCGGTCACCTTGCCGGACGGGATGTCGAGGTCGACGTGGTAGAGCGCCTGGACCGGGCCGAAGTGCTTGTCCACCTCGCGGATCGCGAGCAACGGCTCCTCGGTCGCGCGAGTCTCGGCGACGGCAGCCGTCATCTTGCTGGTGATTATCCCCCGGGGAAGAGGATGACGCCGCCGCGCGGGGCGGCGGCGTCGGTCGGTTGGTCTACGAGATGCCCGCGGCCGCGCAGACGGCGGCGGTCACCTTCTGGCAGAGAGCGCCCTTGTCGACGAAGTTGTCCTTGATCACCGTGTCCTTCATGTTGGCCTTGGTGACCCAGATCGGAACCAGGAGCACCGCGGGCTGCTGGTTGCCCTGCACGCCCGAGGGCGGGCTCGTGTTGCCGTTGACCAGCGCCGTCGGCGGCGTCTGGCCCGCGCGAAGCACGGTCGCGAGCGCGACCGCGGCCTGCGCCTCGAGATAGACGGCCTTGTA
>CBJLKR010000034.1:0-14599 GCA_966423695.1 uncultured bacterium
ACGCCAAGCTGATCACCCTGTTCCTCGACATGCTCGCGGCCGAACAGGGCGCCGGCGACAACACGCTGCAGGCCTATCGCCGCGACCTCACCGATTTCTCCGAATTCCTGGGCCATGCGGGCGCCACCTTCGTCAGCGCCAGCGGCAGCCTGAGCTGCGACCACATGCGCGGGAACGGGAGGACCATGAGGTCGACGCCGAGCCCGGCGCGCGGCCGGGAGGCGAAGAAGCGCCAGCGGAGCTCGGGCGCGGCGTCCGGCAGGCGGCGCGCGACCTCGCGGGCGAACGTCTCCGTGCCGGTGACGATCGCGCGCGTGGCCGGGTTGACGTCGACCGCGACAGTTCTTCTTTCCGCCTGGCGGAGGTGAGCCGAGGGCACGATCCTCGACCTTAAGCTATGGCCGATGCGTGCCGCGATAGGACGGGCTCTCCCCGTGGTGGCGGTCGTCCTCTCGGGCTACGCCATCCTCTTGGTGTCCGATTCGTACGCGCCGATCGAGGCGCCGCGCTCCGGCGGCTCCGCGAGCGCGATGAAGGCGATCTCCTCGCCGGCAGTCTCGGGCGGCGACGCCCCGCGCGAGCTCCACGTCTCGTACCAGAGCGTCATCCCGTACGGAAGGACGACCCTCCAGCTGCCGACCCTGATGTATCACTACATCCGCGTTCCGCCTTCCCGACGCCTGGACCCGGTCGGATACAACCTCTCGGTCGCGCCCGAGGTGTTCACCGCCCAGATGGACTGGCTTGCCGGGCACGGCTACCACACCGTCACGTTCGACGACGTCCGCCGCTACTGGGCGGGCGTGGCGCCTCTGCCCGCGAAGCCTGTGATCATCACGCTCGACGACGGCTACCAGGACCTTTACACCACGGCCTTTCCCATCCTCCAGGCGCATCGCTTCACCGCGGTCGCGTACATCGTCAGCGGGTTTGTCGGGCAGCCCGGCTATGTCACGTCGGCCGAAATCCTGGAGATGGATCGTGACGGGATCGAGATCGGCGCCCACACCGTGGGCCACACCAACCTCGCGCGGGCGAAGCAGCCGTCGCTCACCTACCAGGTCGCCCAGTCGAAGGTGTGGCTCGAGAACCTCGTCGGGCATTCCGTGGTGGACATGGCGTATCCGTATGGCAAGTACGACGCGCCGGCCGTCGCCTCGGTTCAGCATGCCGGCTACTGGTCGGCGGTGACCGAGCAGTACTCGGTCCTGCACTCGCAGTCCGACCGTTTCGTCTGGGGAAGGGTCCGCGTCGGCGGCGGCGAGACGCTCGCCATGTTCATCACCGACCTCGGGCCGGCGATGCAGGCCGTCACGGTGACCCGGGCCGTCCGGACTCCCACGGTCATCGACCTGCACCATCTCTTCTGACGTCGCTTTGCGACACACGCGCGTGCTCGGCGTACGGGTCGACTGCGTCGACATGGCGGGTGCCCTCGCCGAGATCGAGCGCCTGCTCGACAGGGGCGGGCCGCACCTGGTCGCCACCGTCAACCCCGAGTTCGTGATGCGCGCGCAGCGTGACAAGTCCTTCGCGCGCGTCCTGGAGGGGGCGGACCTGTGCCTGCCCGACGGGGTCGGCGTGGTCTGGGCGGCACGGCGCCAGGGCTGCGATGTCCGAGAGCCCGTGGCGGGCGTCGACCTGGTCGAGCCGCTGGCCGCGATGTGCGTCCGGCGCGGTTTGCGCCTCTTCCTGCTGGGCGCGGCGCCGGGCGTTGCCGCGGCGCTGGCCGACAGGCTCCGCCGCGCGCACGAGGGCCTCGACGTGAACGCGCACGCCGGGTCGCCCGACCCGCGGGACGACTTCGACACCCTGCACCGGATCCACGACCACCGGCCGGACGTGCTCCTGGTCGCATACGGCGCCCCGGCGCAGGAGATGTGGATCGACAGGCTGAAGCACCGGCTCGGCGTGTCCGTGGCGATCGGCGTCGGTGGGGCTTTCGACTATCTCACGGGCCGGGTGCCGAGGGCGCCGGTCTGGATGCGGCGGGCCGGCCTCGAGTGGTTTGCGCGCCTGGTCCGCCAGCCCTGGCGCGTCCGGCGCATGGCGGTGCTGCCGGTGTACGCGATCAAGGTTCTGCGCTCGCCTCGCTAGATAGGGGACGCGCCGCCTATCATCACCCGCCGTGCTCAGCGTCGTCGTCCCCGCCTACAACGAGGAGCAGCGCCTGCCCCGCACCATCGAGCAGATCGAGGCCTACCTCGACGCCAGGAAGATCGATTACGAGCTGGTGCTCGTCGACGACGGCAGTGTCGACGGCACGCGGCGGGTGATGGAGGCGGCGGCGAACGCGCATCAGGCCGTCCGGGTCGAGACGCTGCCGCACAACCGGGGCAAGGGCCGCGCGCTCGCCGTGGGCGTCGAGGCGGCGAAAGGCGACGAGATCCTCGTCACCGATGCGGACCTGTCGACGCCGATCGAGGAGCTGGACAAGCTGCGGGCCGCGCTGAGCGGCGGCGCGGGTGTGGCGATCGCCTCCCGCGCCCTGCGCGGGTCGCGCGTCGAGGTAGCGCAGCCCATCTATCGCGTCCTGATGGGCAAGGGTTTCAACCTGATCGTGCAGGCGGTGCTGCTTCCGGGGATCTGGGACACGCAGTGCGGCTTCAAGCTGTTCCGTGCCGATGTCGCGCACCGCGTCTTCGAGAACCTCGTGACCGACGGCTTCGGCTACGACCCTGAGGTGCTCTACCGCGCCCGCAAGGCCGGCGTGAAGATCGCCGAGGTGCCGGTCGTGTGGCGCAACTCGGCGCCGACGAAGGTCCGCGCCCTCAAGAGCTCGCTCGATATGCTGCGGCACGTCGTCCGGCTGCGGATGCGGGGATGAAGGTCCAGGGCCGGCTGACCGAGCGGCGGACCGCGCCGACCGAGGTCCTGGTCGTCCTGCCCACCTTCAACGAGAAGGAGAACCTCGAGCGCGTCGTCGCCTCGGTGCGTCACCTGGGACACGATGTGCTGGTCGTCGACGACGCCTCGCCCGACGGCACCGGCGAGATCGCCGACCGGCTGGCGGCGGCCGACCCCGGCGTCAGGGCGCTCCACCGCGAGCGCAAGCTCGGGATCGGCAGCGCGTACGAAGATGCGTTTCGCATCGGCCTGGCCGAGGGGACGGCCCTGTTCGTGGAGATGGACGCCGACGGATCGCACCGCGCGCAGGACCTCGACTCCATCGTCGACGCCGCCCGCGGCTGCGGCGGCCTGGCCATCGGCTCGCGCTACATACGCGGCGGGGAGATCGTCGGCTGGCCGGCGCACAGGCTCTTGCTCTCGCGCGGCGCGAACGTCTACACGAGGACGCTGCTGGGCGTCCGTGTCCACGACTGCACGTCGGGCTTTCGCTGCTACACGCGCGACCTGCTGTCGACGTTGAACCTCGACGAGGTCGTATCGCAGGGCTATTCCTTCCAGATCGAGATGGTGCAGCGGACCGTGAAGCTGGGCTACCCGGTGGTGGAGGTCCCGATCCGGTTCGAGGACCGCGTCGCCGGCGCTTCCAAGGTTTCGCAGGGCGAGATCCGGCGCGCGTTGTGGACCGTGCTGCGCCTGAGCGTGTCCCGATGAGGGTTCTCGAGAAGGCGTCCCCTCCGGCCGAGCCGCCGTCCGCCGCCTCCCCCCGCGGCTGGGAGGAGAAGGTGTCGTGGCGCCTGCCGCTGTTGACTGGACTCGTGCTCGCGGCCGTCACCGCCGTCCCGTACGTGTACGCGTACCTCGTCCAGCCTCCGGGCCACGTCTTCGTCGGCTTCTTCTACCTCGGCGACGACGCGAGCACGTACATCGCGAAGATGCGGCTCGGGCTGGAAGGCTCATGGGCCTGGCAGAACCGCTACACCACCGAGCCGAACCCCACCGCCTATCTCTTCATGTTCTGGATCATCCTCGGCCACCTCGCGGCCGTCACCGACCTGCCGCTGATCGTCGTCTTCCATCTCGCGCGCGTCGCGGCCGCGTTCGCCCTGATGGCCGCCGCCTGGCTCTTCATCACCCACTTCATCGGCGACCGCGGCGCGCGGCGCTTCGCTTTCTTCCTCTGCGCGCTCGGCCTGGGCATGGGCTACGTCATCCAGGCGTTCGGTCACCCGGTGATCTTCGGCAACCAGACCGACACGCTCGACTGGCGCATGCCCGAGCTGACGGCGTTCTATTCCGTGCTCGCGCTCCCGCACTTCGCATGGTCCGGCGTGTTCGCGGCCGCCGGCGTGGCGCTGACGCTCAAGGCCATCGACCGCGGGAGCCTGGTTCTCGGCCTGCTCGCCGGACTCTGCTGGCTCGGCCAGGCCTCGATCCATCCGCAGATGCCGATCCTCATGGGCGGCGCAACCGGCGTCGCGCTGCTGCTGCGGCCGGCCACGCCGAGGGGGTGGATCGCGTTTGCCCTCGCCTTCGCCGTGCCCGCGCCCTACATCCTCTATTCGTACCTCGCGTTCGTCGGCAACCCGGAGGTGCAGCGCTGGACGTTCCACTCGAAGAACGCCCTGCCGCCGGAGACGATCAGCCTCTTCTTCGCCATCGCTCCCCAGCTGCTCCTCGCTTTGGTCGGCATCCCGGGGGCGCTGCGCCGGAGGACGAGGGAAGACCTCTTCCTGGTCGCCTGGCTGGTGCTGCTGGCGGCGATCCTGTACCTGCCCAACCCCGCCGGCGACCTGCGCCGGCGCTTCCTCGACGGGCTCTACCTGCCGCTCGTCGTCCTCGGCGCGAGAGGGATGTACGACGCGATCCTGCCGCGAATCCGGTCGGTTCGCGCCCGCGGGCTCATTCCTTTCTCTTATGTGGCCTTCGCCGCGGTGGGAAGCGCCTTCCTCGTCCTCGCTCCGCTCGCCGTCGCCACCGATTCGCAGTACACGTTCACGCAGGCGCAGTACGACGGCTTGAGCTGGCTCGGTTCGCAGCCACAAGGCAGGGTGCTGTCGATGCCGGGCATCGGCCTTTACGTGCCCGCCTACAGCAGCGACACGGTATACGTCGGGCACTACGACGAGACGTTCGACTACGCACAAAAGACCCAGACGGCTCTGGCCGTGCTGACCGGCAAGCAGGACATGGTGGCGTTCGTCAGGGCCAACTACATCCGCTACGTGGTCTGGACCGCCGAGCTCGGCACGGTGCCGCCGCAGCAGCTCGGGCCGCCCGGGTACAACACCCCGACGGTCAAGATCTGGAGGCTCTACTAGCTGGCCGTGTTCCGGACGTAGATCACGGCGGTCTTGTCCTTGTAGACCAGGGTCCAGTCCGGCTGGGTCGAAAGCAGGTTGGGCAGCGGGTCGCCGGTGTTCTCGACGACGTAATCGACCCCGTATTTGTCCAGGACCTCGCGCCAGTTCGGCCGCACGTAGTAGACGTCCGCGTACTCGTTCAGCAGGCTGTCTCCCATCAGCGCGGCCTCGCCGAAGATGAAGACGCGACGGGTTGGCTGCGGGTAGAAGCGATACGCAAGGTAGCCGCCGAACCCGTACTGGTTGAACATCCGGGTGCCGACGCCGGGGTGCGCCGCCAGCCAGTCGGCCGCCCCGACCGGGTAGTTCGACGTGTCGAGCTGCTGCTGGCGCGCGGGGCTGATCGAGGTCGCGACCCGGAGCGAGGTGGCGCCGGTGATCACGATCAGCACCAGCGCGGTGGCCGCCGCGAAGACCGCTCGCGGAGGCAGTGAGAGCTTCCAGCGCTGCGCCGCCTCGAACTCGGTCCACCACCGGCCGTAGGTGTTGATCAGGACCGGCGTCACCGCGGCGATGAACAGGGCGATGTTGCGCACGCTCTGGAGGGCCAGGCCGATGCCCAGGCACGCCAGCAGGAGATCGTAGACCGAGGGCCGCTTGAGGGCGAAGCCGACGACGGTGAGGAAGATCATCCCCTCGAACGGCCGCAGCTCGATCTCATGGAAGTTGGGCGACGCCCACTCGACGATCAGGCGCTGCTGCGCCTCGCTGCCCTGGGTCTGGAAGGGGTAGGGATAAAGGCTGAGGAAGTGCGGCGTCGCGGCCACCGCCGCCGCGGACACGAGGCCGACGATGAGGAGACGCCGGACGTGCATCCGGTGCACAGGGTCGTCCTGGTCCCAGGCCCAGGACCACAGCTCGGCCGCGAGGGCGACGCCGAGCCAGGCGAAGCCGATCACCCAGCCGCCGTGGAGGTTGGCCCAGGCGACCATGACCAGCGGGAAGTACATGATCGCCAGGCTCCGGCCGGTGAGGTAGCCGCGGAGCCAGTACAGCTCGAGGCAGCTCAGCGCGAACGTGATCATCTGCGCGCGGGGGCCCCAGATCGGCGAGCCGGCGATCGCCGCCACCGCGAGCCCGACACCGACGAAGACGAACGGCTGCTTGCGGACCTGGGCGTACAGCAGCCAGAACCCGGCCCAGGTGAGAAGGCCGAAGAGGACGACCAGGACCTGCAGCCCGAACGTGCTGTAGACGAGCCACATGAGGATCTCGGTCAGGTACTCGTGGTCGGTCCAGACGTGGCTCGTCGCGGTGAAGGTGAAGATGTCGGCGCTCGGCAGGCGGCCGTTCTGCGCCATCCACTCCCCGATCCGAAGGTGCCACCAGAAGTCGGGGTCCTGCTCGGCGCCGATGAACAGCGCGAGGACGACGATCATCACGCCGCCGAGCAGCAGCGTGCGGGCGCTGAGGCGCTCGGTCAGCCTCAGGCCGGGCTCAGCGGCGGAACGGGTTGGGTAGGTAGCGGGGGACGCGTCTTGCATATTCCGGATAGTCGGACGGGAAGGCGAGCGCAAGGATGCGCTCCTCCCAGCGGATGCGCATGACCTCGCAGGCGATGAAGTAGGCGATCGCCAGGGCGCTCAGCCAGCCGGCGGTGGCGAGGTTGACCCCGATCGCGGTCGTCACCTCGCCCAGGTAGACCGGGTGGCGGCTGAAGCGATACGGCCCCCCTGTGACCAGGCGCCGTGCCTCGGGGATGATCGAGAACGACCGGCGCAGGTACAGGAGACCCCACACCGAGTAGGCGAGGCCGGCGGTGGCCAGGACGTCGGCGACGACGATCAGCTCCTCCCGCCGCGTGCCGCCGGGCAGGAAGCCCGCGCCGATGGCTGCGAAGGTGCCGCTGAAGGCGATGAAGATCACGGCCAGGCGGTGGTCGGTGCCGCGCTGCGGCAGGCGGACGGCGTACAGCACGACCAGCAACGCGAAGTACACCAGGGCGAGGAAGCGCTGGCCGACGTAGAACCAATCGATCGGCCGGTGCGCCTCCTGGACGGCCGGCCAGAGGAGCACCAACGCGCGGGCGAGGAAGAGGCTGAAGAAGAGGGAGGGGGTCAGCCGGCCGAGCAGCAGGTCGCGCCAGTAGGCTCCCGACCGCCGTCCGGAGCTCGGGGCGACCTCTGTGACGTCGGTTACCGCCATCCCGGCCGCCAAGGGTAGCGACCGGGATGGCCGGCCTGGACGTTTTGCCTAATTGAATTGACCCGCCCGGGACCGATGAGTAGCATCCTCGCCGCGAGACGGCCCGCGACCCCGCAAGAAAGGTCGGCGGGCGGCGTCAGGCAGGTCAAGAACCTGTAGTTCAGGAAAAAGGAGGTGAAATCGCAGAGATGTTGAGCCTTTACTGGAAGCTTCGCAGCATTACGACTCGTCAGGAAGGCCAGGGCATGGTTGAGTACGCTCTGATCCTCGTGCTGGTCTCAATCGTGGTCATCGTGATCCTTCTTACGATGGGCAACCAGATCAAGAACGTGTTCTCGAACGTCGTAGCCGCTCTGGGAGCGTAAGCGCCCACGTAACAGCACCTTCAAAGAGAGCCCCGCAAGGGGCTCTCTCTTCTTTACAGCGAAGCGGGGTGAAGAACGCGGTCCGCGTGCTTACAATGTCGCCGCTCATTCGGAATCAATCGGAGGTGACTTAGTCTTGGCCGTTGCACAGCCTGCTGCAAGGCCCCGTCCCGGCGGGGGTCGACTCTTCATCATCGTCGGCGTCCTGCTTGCCGCCCTGGCGTTCGGCGGCGTCTTCTTGCTCGGCAACCTCGGCGGCGGCGGCGCCATCGGCGGCCCGTCCAACACCGTCGTCATCGCCAAGCAGTCGATTCCGCTTCGCCACCAGATCACCGCGGCGGACCTGGAGACGGCCAAGGCCTCGGTCGGCGGCAACGCCAGCCTGGGCAACGTCTACACCAACACCAACGACGTCCTGAACAAGATCGCGCAGATCAACATCAGCAAGGGCGCGATCATCAGCTCCGATATGCTCGCGACCGACCCCAACGTCGTCCCGACGTCGGCGTCGCCGGCTTACCTGCCGCTCGCGAGCGGGTACGTCGCCATCACCATCCCGACAGGTGAGCAGCAGGGCGTCGCGGGTCACATCAGCGTCGGCGACTACGTCACCGTGATCGCCTCCGTGCAGGTGCAGCTCCTCATCGTCGGCACCGGCAGCACCCAGACGCTCACCGGCTCGGTCACCAAGACCGTCTTCACGGGGGTGCGCGTGATCGGCCTCGGGCCTGCTTCCTCCGGCGTCACGTCCGCCGCCGGGTCGGGGACGACGACCACGACCGGAACAGGCGCGGCCACCACCGGGGTCAGCTCCAGCCTGACCGTCGAGATGACGCAGTGCGACTCGGAGTACATGACCTGGTTCCTCGTCAACTCGCAGGTCAAGTACACGCTCGAGTCCTACAAGGACTACCAGGCGGCGCCGCCCAGCTCGCCCGACCCCAGCTGCCCCACGGTCACCGCGGCCGGTGGCGTGAGCGGCAAGCAGGTCGACACGAGATACAACTTCACGAAGCTCATCACCGGTAAGTAGTCGGCCTTGGGGCTCCTCGACAGGGTCAAGCAGAACCAGACGGTTCCGCCCGTAGGGGGAGCGGGTAACGGGCCCGCGACCGCGACCCTGCCGGGGGCGACCCCGTACACGCCGCAGGCCGCCATCCCGGTGGCGCAGCCTGCAGCGCCCGCCGCCGCGGCCCCGAGCTCGCTGTCGCAGGCCGCCGCCGCGCGCGGCGTTGCCGTCGGCGGCGACCTCACCCCCGCGTTCACCGCGGCCAAGGTGCAGATCCACGCCAAGCTGATCGAGAAGTACGCCGACGAGATCGACTCGTCGAACAAGGCGGGCGTGCGCGAGAAGATCGTCGAGCTCGCCGAGGAGTACTTCCGGACGACGGCGATGACGATGACCAAGAACGACAAGGAGCGCCTTGTCGAATCGGTCCTCGACGACGTGCTCGGGTTGGGTCCGCTCGAGGCGCTGCTCGCCGACCCGAACATCACCGAAATCATGGCCAACCACCCGAAGCAGATCTACGTCGAGAAGTCGGGCGAGCCGATCCTGTCCTCGGTCACCTTCGAGTCTGAGCGCCAGATGAGGCAGGTCATCGACCGCATCGTCAGCCTGGTCGGCCGTCGTGTGGACGAGTCGACGCCCATCTGCGACGCGCGCCTGAAGGACGGCTCGCGTGTCAACGTCGTCATCCCACCGATCGCACTCAAGGGCCCGGCGCTGACCATCCGCAAGTTCGCCAAGGAGAAGTGGGGGCCCGCCGACATCGTCAACCGCTTCAAGTCGTCGAGCCCGGAGATCATGACCTTCCTGCGCTCATGCGTCCGGGCGCGGCTCAACATCCTGGTCTCCGGAGGCACGGGCTCCGGTAAGACGACGCTGCTGAACATCCTGTCGTCGTTCATCCCGGAGAACGAGCGCCTCATCACGTGCGAGGACGCCGCCGAGCTCCAGCTCCAGCAGCCACACTGGGTGCAGCTCGAGTCTCGCCCGCCCAACGTCGAGGGCAAGGGCGCGGTGCCCATCCGCGAGCTGGTCAAGAGCTGTCTGCGTATGCGCCCCGACCGCATCATCGTCGGTGAGTGCCGTGGCGGCGAGGCGCTGGACATGCTCCAGGCCATGAACACCGGCCACGACGGTTCGATGTCGACGATCCACGCCAACAACCCGCATGAGTGCCTCGTCCGTCTCGAGACGCTGGTCCTGCAGGCAGGCCAGGACCTGCCGTCGCGCGCCATCCGCGAGACCATCGGCGCGGCCATCCACCTGATCGTCCAGCAGTCGCGCCTCCGCGGCGGTGTCCGCCGCATCGTGAGCGTGGCCGAGGTCGTCGGGATCAGCAAGGAGGGCGAGATCCAGACCCAGGAGCTCTTCACCTTCCGGCAGGTGGGAGTCAGCCCTGAGGGCAAGGCCATCGGCTATCACAGCGCGACCGGCCTGATGCCGATGCGCTTGGAGCACCTTCGCGCCGAAGGTGAGGATGTCAGGGAAGCCCTGTTCGCGCCGCTGAAGCAACCGACGCCGGATAAGCTGTACTGATTTTTCAGGAGGACTAGATGAACATCGCCGTGGTATTCGGGATGATCGCCTTCGCCGGCGTGTTCCTCTTCTTCCTCGGCATCAGCCAGATGCGGCGCGCCGCGGGCGGCTCGGAAGACTTTCAGGCCCGCCTCGCCGCGTACGGCGTGACGACCGCCGGCGCCCAGGCTCTGCCGCAGCCGCAGGGCATGCGCGACACGCTGAACCGGCTGTTCTCGCCGGCGGCCGAGCGCATGGGCCGCGGCGACGTCAAGAAGGGCAAGCCTTCGGTCGCTGAGCAGCTGCAGCGCGCGGACCTGAAGCTGCGACCGTCCGAGTACTTCATGATCCAGCTCGGGAGCGGCGTGATCGTGGGCCTCATCGCCTACTGGCGGTGGGGGCTCATCTTTGCGCTCCTGTTCTTCCTCGGCTACCTCGCGCCCGGCTTCTACGTGAAGTACCGCATCAACCAGCGGCTGAAGAAGTTCAACGGCCAGCTCGGCGACACGCTGACGCTGCTCTCGAACGCCCTCAAGGCCGGCTACTCGTTCGCCCAGGCGATCGACACGGTGGCGAAGAACGCCGTGGCGCCGATCGGCGACGAATTCGCACGCGCCGTCCGGGAGATGAACCTCGGTGGCTCACCGGACGAGGCTCTCGGCAACATCACCAAGCGCATCGCCAGCGCGGACTTCGACCTGGTGGCGACGGCCTACTCGATCCACCGCACCGTCGGTGGCAACCTCGCCGAGATCCTCGACAACATCGCCTACACGATCCGCGAGCGCGTCCGCATCAAGGGTGAGATTCAGACGCTGACGGCGCAGGCACGCGCGTCGGGCACGATCATCACCGCGCTGCCGATCCTGCTCGCGACCTTCATGTTCTTCGTGACACCGACGTACTTCCAGCCGATGTTCGGCAGCATCATCGGTTGGATCCTGCTCGTGATCGGCGCATTCATGATCTTCATCGGCAACCTGATCATCCGCCGCATCACGGCGATCGAGGTCTAGTCCATGAGCACCACCATGATCCTGGCGTTCGCCGTCGGCATCGGGGTCCTGATGATCTTCATCGGGCTCGCCCGCACGCCGTCGTCGAGCAGCGCGGTGAGCGTCCAGCAGCGCCTTGCGGCGTATGGAGGCGACAAGCCGCTCACGGTCGAGGAGATCGAGCTCCAGAAGCCCTTCAGCGAGCGCGTGATGCGCCCCGCGATCGAAAGGCTCGGTTCCTTGCTGTCCCGCTCGACACCGCAGAGAGCGAGGCAGGACCTGCTGAACAAGCTCGAGCTCGCGGGGCGTCCCGGCAACCTGACGCCGGAGGACTTCGCCGCGGTGCGCCTGGTCGCCGCGGCGGTGGTCGGCGCGGTCGGCCTCCTCATCGGCCTGCTGCTCGCCAACCCCGTGTACCTCGTCATCTCCCTCGTGGCGGGCGTGATCCTGGGCTACTACCTCCCGGTGCTGTGGTTGAAGCAGAAGGTCGACGGCCGCAAAGCCGAGATCCAGAAGAACCTGCCGGATGCGCTCGACCTTCTCGTCATCTGCGTCGACGCCGGCCTCGGCTTCGACGCCTCGCTCGCGCGCGTCACCGACAAGTACAAGAACGCCCTGTCCGACCTGCTGTCCAAGGCTCTGCGCGAGGTCAGTCTCGGCCGGCCGCGCCTTGAGGCGCTCGACGAGATGGGTCGCAACAGTGGCGTCGAGGACCTGCACAACTTCATCCAGGCCGTGATCCAGTCCGAGCAGTTCGGCACGGGCATCGGCAAGATCCTGCGCATCCAGGCCGACGAGATGCGGCGCAAGCGGCGCCAACGCGCGCAGGAGCGAGGCGCCCAGGCGACACTGAAGATGATGCTGCCGATGGTCGGCTGCATCTTCCCGACGCTCTGGATCGTGCTCCTGGGCCCGGCCGTGCTGATCCTCATGCGCCCGAGGACTTAAAGAGCGGGCGCGTTCTCGTTCCTGCAGCCGAGCGTCCCCTTATGGGAGCTCGCCCTGAGGGCTGTCGTCGTCTACGTCGCGCTTCTGGTCGCGCTCCGCGTGTTCGGAAAGCGCGAGGTCGGACAGTTCACGGTGTTCGATCTCGTGTTCGTCTTGCTCGTGGCCAATGCGCTGCAGCCGGCGATCACAGGCCCTGACAACTCGCTGACCGGCGGCCTCGTCCTGATCGTCGCCCTCGTCGCGGCGAACTTCATCGTGGGGCGACTCGATCGCTTTCCCGCGATCCACCGCCTTTTCACACCCCCGCCCTCGATCGTGATCAGGGACGGAAAGTACGTCAAGGCGACCATGGAGCGCGAGGGCATCACCACGGACGAGATCGAGATGGCGATTCGCGAGCACGGGATCGAAGGCGCGAGCGAAGTGCGGCTTGCCGTGCTCGAGGCGGACGGCTCGATCTCGGTGGTATCCAAGGACTCGAAGACGCCGAAGCGCAGGCGCCGGGTGCGCTTCGTCCGCCGCGCCTAGCTCGCCAGAAAGTCCACCGCCGCCCGCTTGAACTCGCCGGCGGGCACGGCGCTGAGGTGGTCGCGCCCGGCCACGGTGACGAGCCTGGCGGTGGGAATCTCCTCGATGAGCTCCGGCGCGCCGCGCGCCAGCTCGTCCCGGTCGCCGACGACGACGAGGATCGGTGTGTGGACGGCGGCCAGGCGGCGCGGATCGCGCTCAGGTCGGAGGCCTTCGATGCATGCGGCAAGGGCGCGCAGGTCATTGATCGGGCGCGCCGAGGCGAACTTGAAGAACGTCTGCGCGATCGGATCGTCCGTCGGGTCGTCGGTGCGTAACGCGTGCGCGATCTGGGCGGCGTGGGCGATCTCACGGGCCGCGCCGAGGCCGCCGAGCACGGCCCGGGTTATGCGGGTGGGGTGGCCCATGAGGAGTTCGAGGCCGATGAGAGCACCCATCGAGTAGCCCAGGTACGCCGCCACGTCGACCGCGGCGTGGTCCAGCAGGCGCGTGACGTCGGCGGCCATGACGTCGACGGCGTACGCGGACGGGTCGTGGGGCTTGTCGCTGTGGCCGTGGCCGCGGCAGTCGAGACCGAACACGCGGAAGCCGTTCGAGGTGAGCGTCTCCTGCCAGCGCGTGCCGACCCAGTTCAGGCGGTAGTCGGACGCGAAGCCGTGCACGAGCACGATGGGTGCGCCGTTCTCCGGCCCGTGCACCTCGTAGTGGAGGCGGACACCGTCGCTGTCGAAATCCATGGGGCTGCGGCTTAACCTATCGGATCGCTTTGGATGGACGGCGCGCGGTGCATGAACGCAGCGGCAGGGTGCTGGCCGAATCCCTCGAGATGCCGCGGACGATGTTCGGCCGCGGGCTCGGGTTGATGTTTCGGCGCGAGCTGCCGGCGGGGCGTGGGATGTGGATCAACCCGTGCAACGGGATCCACATGATGTTCATGAGGTTCCCGATCGACGCCGTGTTCCTCGACTCGGGCGAGAGGGTGAGGAAGGTGTATAGGCGGCTGCCGGCGTGGTGGGGGATCGTGCCCCTGGAGTGGGGGGCGCACAGCGTGCTCGAGCTACCGCCCGACTCGACGCGGGAGATCGACCTGCAGCGCGGGGACCAGATCGTCATCCAGTAGGTGTAAGCGGTCCCTCCCAGCTTGCGGGGAGGTGTCGGCCGAAGGCCGACGGAGGGGCGTTAACAACCTAGGTAGTAATTCGCCGTCCTACCGACCATCGTCGATGCGTGACTCACGAGACCACCCGCCGCGCGCGGGCGTTGCGTTCTTCGATGAGGGGCGTCGAGCTGCGAATCTGGATCCGGATTCGGGGACGCAAGCTCGATGGGTGGAAGTTCCGAAGGCAGCATCCAATCGGGCCGTATCGCGTTCTCGCGATTCCCGTCCATCTCATTGACGAGAGCGCCGACGACGTCGCGGCTACGATCCTCGCGGCGCTCGACGACAGAGAAGCGGAAGGTTATCGACGCCAACCCCTCCGGCCGGCTGCGCCGGCCACCTCCCCATAAATGGGGAGGATCCTTGACCTAATTCTGCCGCCTCGGTGTGGGTCCTGCCGGCGCGTCGGGTCGTGGCTGTGCCCGACGTGCCGCGCCGCCATCCGCCGCCTCGACGAGCCCCTGTGCCGGCGCTGCGGCGTCGAGGTGGAATCAGCGCGACGTGAGTGCGGCTGCCGCGCCCGGCTGCCGTCGCTGACCCGCCTGCGCTCGGCCGTGGCGTACGAAGGACCGGCCGAGGCGGCCATCCACCGCTTCAAGTACGAGGGCTGGCGGCGACTGGCCGAGCCGCTCGCCCAGCTTCTCGCCGAACGCCCCACCGTCGCGAGCCTCAGCGCGAGCTGGGTACTTGCGGTGCCGCTTCACCCCGAACGCAAGCACAAGCGG
>CBJLKR010000035.1:0-13867 GCA_966423695.1 uncultured bacterium
ACATCTGCACCAACCACTCGCTGTGCGCCCTCGGCGCGGCCGTTTACATGACCTACATGGGCCCCGGCGGCCTGCGCCAGGTCGCCGAGGTCAGCTTCAAGCGCGCGCACTCGCTCGCCAGGCGTCTCGCCGAGGTTCCGGGCTGGGAGCTCGCGTTCCTCGAACGGCAGTTCTTGAACGAGTTTCCGGTGCGTGTGCCGAATGCCCGGGCGGTCGTGCGCAAGCTCGCGCGCAAGGGCATGCTCGGCGGGCTCGAGGTGAGTCGCTGGTTCCGGGAGCTCCGGGGCGTACTCACATTTACCTGCACCGAGGTCAACGACCCAGGCGCGCTCGACGAACTGGTGGCGGCGGTGCAGTCGTGACGACCGAACCCCTCAGCTTCGAGCTCAGCCGGCCCGAGGTCGCGACGCCGCGCCTGCCCGAAGCGGGCGTCGAGGGACCGTCGCCGGCCGATGTCCTGCCGAGCGAGGCGCTGCGCTCGCGGCCGCCGGCGCTGCCCCGGCTCAGCGAGCCCGAGATCATGCGTCACTACAGTCGCCTCGCGTCCATGAACTACTCGATCAGCGAGAACTTCTATCCGCTGGGCAGCTGCACGATGAAGTACAACCCCGTCCTCAACGAGCTGGCCGCGAACCTTCATGGATTCGCCCGGCTGCACCCGTACCAGGACGAGGACACCGTGCAGGGCGCGCTCGAGCTCATGTGGCGGCTCGAGCAAACGCTTTGCGCGATCGTCGGCGTCGAGCGCGTGACGCTTCAGCCGGCCGCCGGCGCGCACGGAGAGTGGACGGCGCTGCGGATGATCGCGGCCTACCACCACGCCCGCGGCGACAAGCGGACGGAGGTCCTGGTGCCCGACTCGGCCCACGGCACGAACCCCGCCAGCGCCGCGCTGAGCGGGTTTCAGGTGGTCGAGGTCAGATCCGGGCCGGACGGGCGCATCAGCCTTGCCGACCTGGAATCGAAGCTCTCGCCGCGCACCGCGGCGCTGATGCTGACGAACCCCAACACGTTGGGGCTGTTTGAGCGCGAGATACTGGATATAGCAGAGATGGTGCATGCGACCGGAGCCATGCTGTACTACGACGGGGCGAACCTGAACGCCTTCATGGGCATCTGCCGTCCCGGAGACATGGGCTTCGACGCGGTGCACATGAACCTGCACAAAACCTTCACGACGCCTCATGGCGGCGGTGGTCCCGGAGCCGGCCCCGTGGGCGTGAAGGCGGACCTGGTCCCGTTCCTGCCCACGCCGACCGTGGAGCGCACCAACGGGCAGCTCCGCCTCGACCACAAGCGGCCGCAATCGATCGGGCCGGTGCGCAGCTTCTACGGCAACTTCGGCATGCTCGTCCGCGCCTACACCTACATCCTGGCCATGGGCGGCGACGGTCTCAGCCAGGCGTCCCAGGACGCCGTGCTCTCAGCGAACTACCTCCGCAAGCTGGTCGAGAACGACCTCGAGATGCCCCACGAAGGCCCGTGCATGCACGAGTTCGTGGCCAGCGCCCAAAACCTTCACGAGCACGGCGTCAGGGCGCTCGACGTCGCCAAAGCCCTGCTCGATCGGCATTTCTACGCCCCGACCGTCTACTTTCCGCTCGTCGTCCCGGAGGCGATCATGGTCGAGCCGACCGAGACCGAGAGCAAAGCGACCCTCGACTCGTTCGCGGCGGCGATCAAGGACATCGTCGCCGAGGCGAAAACCGACCCCGACAGCCTCCGCCGTTCGCCCAAGACGCTGCCCGTCGGGCGGCTCGACGAGGTCGCCGCGGCGCGCAAGATCAACGCCTGGCTGCAGGGCCAGTCGGAGGACCCGGTGCTGCGCTGGACGGCTCCCTCGAGCGATGGCTCGGGCGGCCCCTGTTAAGACCCTCGACCGAAGCCATTTTCGTATTCAAAATCCGGTAGAATTCAGGTTCTGAGTTCTGCCCAGTCGACCCCGCAAACTTCTTCGCGCTGGGAGGGCCGAAAACCCCGGTAATGGCGGTGCGAAAGCCCCTTCCGGAGGGTTCTCGGAGGCCTCAAGCGTTAGGCGCCGACGTGGCGTACACAGCCGAGCAGATCCAGGTCCTCGAGGGCCGGGAGCATGTGCGGCGGCGTCCGAGCATGTACATCGGCTCCACCAGCTCGACGGGCCTCCACCACCTGGTCAACGAGGTGGTCGACAACGCGGTCGACGAGGCCCTGGCCGGCTACGCGCGGCGGATCATCGTCACCCTCTTCGCCGACGGCAGTGTCCAGTGCGACGACGACGGCCGCGGCATCCCGGTCGACATCCACAAGAAGGAAGGGCTCTCGGCGCTCGAGCTCGTGATGACCCGCCTCAACGCCGGCGGCAAGTTCGGCGGCGGCGGCTACAAAGTCTCCTCCGGCCTCCACGGCGTCGGCGTCTCGGCGGTGAACTTCCTCAGCGAGCGGCAGCAGGTCTGGGTCCACCGAGGCGGCAAGGTCTACTTCCAGGAGTACGCGCGCGGCGTGCCGAAGGCGCAGGTCAAGCCGATCGGCAAGACCGACCACACCGGCACGATCGTGCGCTTCTGGCCCGACCCGCAGATCTTCCCGGAGACGAAGTTCGATCGCGAGATCATCCGGCACCGCCTCCGCGAGATGGCTTTTCTCAACAAGCGCCTGGAGATCTCGCTCAACGACGAGGCGCTGGGCATGACCGAGACGTTCTACTTCGAGGGCGGCATCGTCGCGTTCGTCCGCGCGCTCAACCGCGACAAGCAGGTGGTGAACGTGCCGCCGTTCTACGTCGAACGCGAGATCGAGGGCACGCAGGTCGAGATCGCGCTCCAGTACAACGACACGTTCATCGAGAACGTCGTCGCGTTCGCGAACACCATCCACACGACCGAGGGCGGCAGCCACGTCCCCGGCTTCCGCTCGGCGCTGACGAACGTCCTGAACCGCTACGCCCGCAAGGCGGGCATCCTCAAGGAGTCGGACCCGAACCTCACCGGCGAAGACGTGCGGGAGGGCCTCACCGCGGTGATCAGCGTCAAGGTGCTGGAGCCGCAGTTCGAGGGCCAGACCAAGACCAAGCTCGGCAACGCCGAGGTCCAGGGCCACGTGTCGCTCGCCATCACCGAAGGCCTGACGCAGTACCTCGAGGAAAGCCCCTCGGAGGGCCGGCGCATCATCGAGAAGTCGCTGACCGCCGCCCGTGCGCGCGAGGCGGCGCGGAAGGCGCGCGACCTCGTCCAGCGCAAGAGCCTTCTCGAGTCCAGCATGCTGCCGGGCAAGCTCGCCGACTGCTCGGAGCGCGACCCGTCCCTCTGCGAGCTCTACATCGTCGAGGGCGACTCGGCGGGCGGCACTGCCAAGGGAGGCCGCGACCGGCGCACGCAGGCCATCCTGCCGCTCCGCGGCAAGATCCTGAACGTCGAGAAGGCGCGCCTCGACAAGGTGCTCACGTCGGACGAGATACGCAACCTCATCACCGCCATGGGCGCGGGCGTCGGCGACAACTTCAATATCGAAAAGATCCGCTACCACAAGATCGTGACCATGACCGACGCCGACGTCGACGGCAGTCATATCCGCACGCTGCTGCTCACGTTCTTCTTCCGCTATTTCCCCGCCGTGATCGAGAAGGGCTACCTGTACATGGCCCAGCCGCCCCTGTTCAAGGTGTCGAAAGGAACGGGCAAGAACATGAAGGTGGTGTGGTGTCAGTCCGATGCGGACCGCGACAAGGCGCTGCGCACGCTCGGCAAGGGCGCGGAGGCCGCGCGAATGAAGGGACTCGGCGAGATGAATGCGGAGGAGCTCTGGGAGACGACGATGAACCCCGAGTCGCGGGTGCTTCTCCGGGTCGCGGTCGAGGATGCGGCGGCGGTCAACGACACGTTCGAAAAGCTGATGGGACCAGACGTGGAGCCGCGCAAGAAGTTCATCCAGGCGCACGCCAAGAGCGTCCGCAACCTCGACATCTAGGCGGTCGCCCTCATGCGCATCGCGGTCGACGCCATGGGCGGCGATCACGCACCGACGGAGATCGTCAAAGGCGCGGCCCTGGCGGCGCAGGAGCTCGGCGTCGACATCTCACTCGTCGGTCTGCCGCACGTCGTGCAGCCGCTGCTCGAGAGGCACCCGCGGCTCCAGCTCGTTCCGTGCACCCAGGTCATCGCCATGGACGAGCACCCGGCCCAGGCCGTGCGCAACAAGCCCGACTCGTCGATCTCGGTGTGCGCGCGCATGTGCAAGGAGGGACGCGCGGACGGATGGACTTCGGCGGGAAACTCGGGCGCTGTGATGGCGGCGGCGCTGTTGATCCAGGGCCGGATCAAAGGCATCGAGCGGCCTGCTCTCGGTTCGATCGTGCCGACGCACGACGGCTTCGCGTACTTCCTCGACGTCGGCGCGAACGTCGACTGCAAGCCCGAGTACCTGACCCAGTTCGCGGCCATGGGCGCGGTTTACGCGCGCGAGATGCTCGCGCGGCCGCAGCCGCGGGTCGGTTTGCTGAGCAACGGCGAGGAAGAGGGCAAGGGCGACGAGCTCGTGCGCGAGACGACCAGGCGTTTGAAGGGGTCGCCCGGCTTTGTCGGCAACGTGGAGCCGAAGGACGTCTTCGCCTCGCGCGCCGACGTCGTCGTGGCCGACGGATTCGTCGGCAACGTCGCGATCAAGATGGCCGAGGCAACGGCTGATTTTCTGTTCCGCTCCCTCCGCGACGAGATCCCAAAGACGTTCACCGGCAAGGTCGGCGGCGCGTTGATCCGGCCGCGCGTGCGCAAGATCCGCGACCGGATCGACTGGCGCGAGTTCGGCGGCGCGCCGCTGCTCGGCATCGACGGCGTCGCGGTCGTCGCGCACGGGCGTTCGGACGCACGCGCGCTCAAGAATGCGGTGCGGGTGACGCGCGACGCGGTCCGGAACGGGCTCGTGGGTAAGATTCGGGCGGAGGTGGGGAAGGCGTGAACAAGACCGGCCGGACCCGCGTCGTCGTCACCGGGATGGGTACGGTCAACCCGCTCGGCAAGAACGTCGAGGAGTACTGGGACGGGCTGATCGAGGGGCGCAGCGGGGCGAGCGTCATCGAGCGCTTTCCCACCGACAAGCTGGCGACCAAGTTCGCGTGCCAGGTCCTGAACTTCGACCCGCAGGATTGGATGGAACGGAAGGCCGCCCAACGCATGGCGCGGTTCACCCAGATGGCGGTCGCCGCGTCGGGGATGGCGGTTGCGGATTCGGGAATCGACCTCGCCAAGGAGGACAGCTTCCGCGTCGGCGTCGCGATGGGCACCGGGATCGGCGCGTTCGACGATATGACGGCGGGGGCGGTGTCCTTGCTCACGAAAGGCCGCCTCAACCCGCTTTACGCGCCCACGATCATCCCCAACATGGCGGGTGCGACGGTGGCGATGCAGTACCACGTGCGCGGACCGAACACGACGGTCACGACCGCATGCGCCGCGTCCACTCAGACAATTGGCGACGCGACTCGCATGATCCAGACCGGCGCCGCGGACGTGATGCTCGCGGGCGGCACCGAAGCCTCGCTGTGCGAAGTCGGCATTGCCGCGTTCAACGCCATCCGCGCACTCTCGACGCGCAACGACGCGCCGGAGAAGGCGAGCCGCCCATTCGACCGCGAGCGCGACGGGTTCGTGCCGGGCGAGGGCGCTGGGACGCTGATCCTGGAGTCGCTCGAGCACGCGCAGAACCGAGGCGCGCGCATCTACGGCGAGGTGCTGGGGTACGCGACGACCAACGACGCTTTCCACCAGGTCGCGCCCGACGAGACCGGTGAAGCACCGGCGAAGGCCGTATCACTGGCGCTCCAGGACGCCGGGCTTGAACCCTCCGATATCGACTATGTGAACGCGCACGGCACGTCCACGCAGCTCAACGACGCGGGTGAGACCAAGGCGCTGAAGATCGCGCTGGGGGAGTACGCGCGTAAGGTGGCGATCAGCAGCACGAAGTCGATGATCGGTCACCTGCTCGGCGCCGCCGGCGCCGTCGAGGCGATCGCCACGCTGCTGACGATCAACCGCGGCATCATCCATCCGACCATCAACTACGAGAATCCCGACCCCGCGTGCGACCTCGATTACGTGCCGAACAACCCCAGGCGCAAGGACGTGAACATCGCGATCTCCAACGGGTTCGGCTTCGGCGGGCACAACGCCGTCGTGGTCCTCGGCAAGTTCCAGGAGTAACACACATTGGCTGACGACAGAGTGCTGACACGCAACCTCCAGGAGGAGATGCAGAACTCCTACATGGAGTACGCGATGTCCGTCATCGTCAGCCGAGCTCTGCCCGACGTGCGCGACGGGCTGAAGCCGGTGCAGCGCCGGATCCTCTACACGATGAACCGCGCCGGCGCGACGGCCGGGACCAAGACCAAGAAGTGCGCCGCGTTCGTCGGCGACGTCATGAAGCTGTACCACCCGCACGGCGACGCCGCTATCTATGACGCCCTCGTGCGCATGGCGCAGCCTTTCTCGCTCCGCTATCCGCTCATCGAGGGCCAGGGCAACTTCGGCAGCATCGACGGCGACCCGCCGGCGGCGATGCGCTACACGGAGGCGCGCCTTTCGGCGATCAGCGGCGAGCTGATGGCCGATATCGAGAAGCAGACCGTCGACATGGAGCCGAACTACGACAACTCGGAGGAGCAGCCGTCGGTGCTGCCTTCTCGAGTGCCGAACCTGCTCATCAACGGTGCATCCGGCATCGCCGTCGGCATGACGACGAACATCCCGCCGCACAATCTGCGCGAGGTCGCGGCCGGCGTGAAGCACCTCGTCGACAACCCGGACGCTACGGCGGAGGACCTGCTCGGCTTCATCAAGGGCCCCGACTTTCCGACCGGGGGGCTGGTCATGGGCACCGCCGGCATCAAGGCGGCGTACTCGACCGGACACGGCCGGATCATCGTCCGCGCCCGGCACACCTTCGAGCAGGCGAGCAACGGCCGAGAGCGGATCATCATCGACGAGCTGCCGTATGCGGTGAACAAAGCCGCACTGGTGGCGAAGATCGCCGAGCTGGTTTCCGAACGCAAGCTCGAAGGCATCGCAGACCTGCGCGACGAGTCCGACCGCCAGGGCATGCGCGTCGTCATCGAGCTCAAGCGCGAAGCCCAGGTGTTCACCGTGCTGAACAACCTCTACAAGCACACCCAGCTGCAGACGACGTTCGGGGTGATCATGCTCGCGATCGTCGACGGCCGGCCGGTCGTGCTGAGCCTGAAGCAGGCGCTGCAGCTCTTCATCGACCACCGCCGCAACGTCATCCTCCGCCGGACGCGTTTCGACCTCGAGCGCGCCCAGGAACGAGCGCACATCCTCGAAGGGCTCAAGATCTGCCTCGACCACCTCGACGAGGTGATCAAGACCATCCGCGCTGCCGCGGACCAGGACACCGCCTCCACGCAGCTGCAGACGAAGTTCGGTTTGAGCGAGCGGCAGGCGAAGGCGGTCCTCGCCCTCACCCTGGGGCGCTTGACGCGCCTGGAGCGCGGCAAGATCGACGAGGAATACGAGCAGGTCATCAAGACAATCGCCTATCTCGAGTCGATCCTCGCCAGCGAGCGCAAGGTGCGCGAGCTGATCAAGGAGGAGATGGACGACGTCGTCAAGAAGTACGGCGACGACCGCAGGACCGAGATCACCGACCAGGAGGCGACCGAGCTGTCGGCCGAAGATCTCGTGCCGAAGGAGGAGGTCGTCGTCACGTTGACGCACCGCGGTTACGCCAAGCGGCAGCCGCTGCGCGTGTTCCGCGCCCAGAAGCGCGGCGGCGTCGGCCTGAAGGGCGCCAAGCCCACCGCCGGCTCCGATGCTCCCTCAGGGACGCGCGAGGAGGACTACGCGCTGCACCTGCTGACGACTCACACGCACGCGTCGATGCTGTTCTTCACGCAGAGCGGCCGCGTCTTCCAGCTGCGCGTCCACGAAGTGCCGGAGCGCGAGCGCCAGGCGAAGGGCATGCCGATCAACAACTTGATCGACATCGGCTCCAATGAGCGCATCACCTCGGTGTTCGTGCGCCCCGAGTCTGAGAGCGAGGCGCACTACATGCTGATGGTCACGAAGAACGGATACATAAAGAAGACGGCGATGGCCGAGTACGCCAACGTGCGCCGCAACGGGCTCATCGCCATCAACCTGCAGGAAGGCGACGAGCTCGACTGGGTGACGCCGACGAGCGGCAAGGACGAGGTCATCATCGCCACCGAGCAAGGCAAGGCCATCCGCTTCGGCGAGGCCGAGGTGCGCGCGATGGGCCGCGACACGCAGGGCGTGATCGGGATGAAGCTCGGTCGCGGGGACGCCGTGGCCGGCATGGCGACGGTCGTCGAGGGAGGTGACCTCCTTGTCATCACCCAGCGCGGTTACGGCAAGCGCACTCCGCTGGCCGAGTACCCGAAGAAGCACCGCGCCGGCCAGGGCGTGTTCACGCTGAAGATCACCGATCGCGTCGGCAAGCTCGCGGCCGTGCGTGTAGTGCGCGATCCGGAAGAGGAGATCCTGGTCATCAGCGCGAGCGGCATGGTGCTCCGAACCTCCGTCGGCGCGATCTCGCGCATCGGCCGCCAGACCCAGGGCGTGATCGTGATGCGAATCGCACCGGACGACCAGGTCGTGGCAATCGCGCCCGTCGCCGGCATCGAAGAAGGCGACGCGAAGGAGTAGAAGATGCAGCCCGACTGGAGCCTCGTCGGTGAGTGGCTGCTGGTGGGTTCGATCATCGTCATCGCGATCGAATGCGTTCTCGCGGTGGCGTGGAGCATGCGCCTGGCGCGGCACGGTCAGGCGCTGCAGGCACGTCTCGTCCAGGAGCAGGGGCGGATCCAATCGGATGTCGAGCGCCTGCGGCTTGCGCTGGCCGAGACGGTGGTGTTGTGGCAGCCTTACGGGAGATTGCTCCGCTGGCTGCGACATCCGCTCACGATCGCGCTGCTGCAGTCGTTCGCGCGGCGGAGGGCGGCGCCGCGGTGAAAGCCCCAACCCGGGGCGACTCGTTCGCGCAGCAGGCGGTCGAAGACGCGGTCGCGCGCGAGCGAGCGCGGGTCGCCCGTGAGCTTCACGATGGCGTGGCCACGGACCTGGCCGGCGCGATCTCGCTCTTCAAGGTGTATCTCGAGAGGACCAAGGGCGACGCGGACGAGACTCTGACCGCCGTGTACGAGATCCTCGAACGCTCGCTGCGTCGTGTGCGCGACTCGCTTGCCGACCTCCGTCCCGCGGCCATCGGCCCGGGCGGGCTGGTGGATGACCTTCGCCGGCAGGCCGAGGAGTTCTCCCGCCTGTACGGCATCCGCGTCGAGCTCTCGAACGTCGGCACCGAGGACATGCTTTCGCCGCAGCACCGCGAGGTCGTGGCGCAGGTCGTCCGCGAGGCGTTGACCAACGTGCGCCGGCACTCGGGGTCGGCTATCTGCAGGGTCAGGATGGCGTTCGCCGCGCGGCCATTCCTGATCGAGGTCGCCGACGAGGGGCGTGGATTCACCGCCGGCGAACCGGGAGGCTATGGCTTGATGGGGATGCGTGAGCGCGCAGCCGGCATCGGTGGCCGGCTGGAGGTCGTCAGCACGCCCGGCCGCGGCACGACGGTCTTTCTGTTCGGGCCGAACTAAAAGCGGCTACCAGGTCATCCGCTTCAGCTGGATCGCCGGGAAACGGAGGTCGCTCTCTGTGATGCAGCGGAGCTTGCGCGTCACGTTGTCGACGAGCTGGCGCGCCCGCGGCTCCTCGATGGCCATCGCGCGAGCGACCTCGCCAACAGAGAACCCGTGCCCGAGCAGGTGGGCGACCATCGTCTCGCTCGCGTTGAGCCGGCTGAGCGGACCGCGCAGCGCCGACACCATCGGGGCAAGGCTGAGTCCAAGCGTGTACGCGAACGCGATGTCGTGGTCGCTGTACCAGTGGTCCTGGCGCGAGCCGATGACCATGAGGCCGATCGGCCGCTTCCCGAGCTCGCCGACGGGCGCATAGAGGATCGCCGGCCAGTCCAGCTCCCAATCTTCGTCACGGCCGGCGGCAGGCGCTTGGACGACCGAGTTCACGACCGCCGGCTTGCGCTCGTAGAGCGCGCGGCGAGAGAGCGGCATCAAGGCGCGACCGTCGAGGAGCGGGCGCGAGATCTCGGAGGCGGCGATCGGCTGCATGCAGCCTGCGCGCAGGTAGCCGACCACCCACCGGTCGTGGGGGATCAAGCTAAGGGCCAGTCCCAGCCGGCGCCTGGCTTGGTAAAGGTCTGGGAGCTGGCCCATGGGTGGAGGTTATGGCGCGTCGGGGCGCCTGACCTCACGGCAGGTTCAGCGTTTCCTCAAGAAACCTTGAACCTGATACTTTGCCTCCGAGACTGGGGTGACCGCCAAGCTGCTGGTGGTTGACGACGAGCCGCGGACTGCGGAGCTCACCGCGGAACTGCTGCGCCGCGCCGGCTACGCGGTCGAGGTCGCCGGGAGTGGCACAGAGGCGCTGGAGCGCGTGCGGACCGGCTCCCCGGACCTGATGCTGCTCGACTACGACATGCCGGACATGGAAGCGCCGGAGGTGCTCGATTCACTGCGGTCGGGCGGCGGACGGATTCCGTTTCCGGTGATCATCTTCACGGGTGCTCGGCACGCCCCCGGCGATCAGGTGTTGGGCCTGGAGCGCGGCGCGACCGACTACATCACGAAGGGGACCGACCGCCAGGTTCTGCTGGCACGAGTCCACGGCGCTCTGCGCGAGCGCACCGCGGCTGCCGGCGCGATCACTCGGGGCCGGCTGCGCATCGACGCTTCGCGGGGTGAGGCGCGCCTTGGTGACCGAGTGCTGAAGCTGGAGCGGCGGCCGCTTCTCATGCTGCAGCTGCTCGCGAACCGCTCGGGCGAGGTGGTTTCGCGAGCGGAGCTGCTCGAAAAGGTTTGGGGCTCGTCCTATCGCGGCTTCGAACACAGCGTCGAACAGGCCGTGCACCAGATCAGGCGCGAGCTTGCCGAACCGGGTTGGGTTGAGACGGTGCGAGGGATTGGGTACCGGTTCGTCGTCCGACCCTGACGTCCGGGCGGAGGTCGCCGATGCACTTCACCGGCTCCGGTCCACTCTGGCGCGCATACGCGCGGAGCTCGAGCTGGCTCAGGCGGACGGCGAGTCGCCGCCTGTCGATCTGCTCTTAGACGACGTGCGCGCAGCGCTCGACATGGTCGCCGACGTCGAGGGCGTTGCCTTGGGCATCGTCCGGGTGCTTGTCGTCGACGACGACGAGCGGCTCGGAGAGCTGACGGCGAGAGGGCTCCGGCGGCTCGGATACGACGCCGACGCCTCGGCTGGGCTGCGGGCGCTACGGGCGCGCGAGGTCGTCGTCCTCGACCTTGGCGTGTCGCGCGCGCTGTCGTCGAGCGACCGCGCCGCGCTGCGTTCGACCCGCCCGATAGTGGTCACCGGCGCAGTCGATGCCGCCTCACGCGAGCTCGCAAAGGATCTCGGAGCCAGCGACTATCTAGTGAAGCCGGTCGCCATCGAAGAACTGGCGGCGGCGATCAACCGGAGAACGGCGGAAGAACGACAGTAAAAATGCCGCCGCGGCGGTTGCCTTCGTAAAGCAATTGCCCCTGGTGTTCGCGGACGATTCCATACGACATGAAGAGCCCGAGCCCGGTGCCATGTTCCTTGGTCGTGAAATGCGGTTCAAAAAGGTGGTGCCGATCCTCGTCCGCAACACCCTGCCCGTTATCGGCAACGGAGAAGAACGGAAGGCCGTTGTTGCGCCGGCCCGTGCTGAGCTCCACGTGACCGTTCTCGGGCGCAGCGTCGATGGCGTTGTTGACGAGATTCGTGGCGACTTCGCGAAGCAATAGCGGGTCGGCCTTGACCTTGACCTCTTCCGCAGTTTCGCGCAGTAGGAGCTCGATGTGCTTGGGCCGTGCTCGTGGCCGCGCCATATCGAGCGCACGCCCGACGAGCTCGTTGAGATCGACGGGTTCGGGTGCGTACGTAACACGAGGCGTCGCACCCTGCGAGAGGCTGTGAAGGACTGTTACCGCGTCGTTCGCGGCTGCCTTGGCAGTCTCGATCGCGTCGCGCTCCACTGGGTCGAGGTGCTTTGTGTCGATTTCCCTGAGATAGCCGACGGCGGTAGCCATGTGGTTGCGTAGGTTGTGCACGACGCCCTCAACAGCGCGACTGTGGAACAGGTGACGATCGGCATCAGACAACTCCGACTCCAGAGCTCTTCGCACACGTCTGCCGGCGAGCGTATCTGTCAGTGCTAAAGCAAGTACAAAGACGACGCTCGAAAGAAGAAAGCCGAGGGCAGTGCCGTCGAGGAGGTACGAAAGCAGCAGGCCACCGAGCGTGAAATAGCCGTATGCGAGGAGAAACGGCCGGGTGAAGTTGTGTCGCGCAATGCTAATGACGGATTCGCCGGTGGTTGCCGACAAACCGGCTGCAACGAATCCAAGGCTTGCACCATCAAACACCAGCAGCACGGGCAGCCTGGCTAACGGGTTTCCTTGCGAGCTCGCGTGGATTGTGGCCGACACCACCGAGGAGACACATGTAAGGCTCGCCGACATGAACGCGTTCGCCAGGAGTTGCCATCGCGGCCGCCTGAACATTGCGAGCCCGGTCGTTAGCCCGACCAGTGTGGCGTTGAGCGGATTGAAAAGAATGGCGGATGTGGCCATTGGGAGGGCGGACAGAGTTAGTCGGCCCCGCTCCATTCGGACCTCAATCGATGCGAGGACAGACGTGCTGACGATCAGGTAAAGGACGAGGATCACGCCATCCGGGTGGTCTGACGTGTATCCGGCGCTAACGATGTTCAGCGCTAGAAGAACTGCTCCGAGAAGGAGTATGTATCCGTACGAGATTGCCAGTCGAGCCCGGCCCACTTGCTAAGCTGCCCCCATTACGAAACCCGCTGCGGGTAAGACCGTCTTCCGAGTCCTTGTCGTCGACGACAGTGTTGTGCCTCGCGCCGCGGCGCGCGCGAGGCTGAGTGTGGCATCCGACTTACGGTTGGTTGGAGAGGCGTCGTCTGGCGCAGAGGCATTGCGAATCTTTGACTCGCTCAAGCCTGATTTGGTGTTGATGGATGTACATATGCCGGACATGGACGGCCCGGCGACAGCCAAAGCCCTTTTAGCCAGAGCGCCCGGGACGAAGATTCTCGCCTGGACGATCTCTGAGTCGAGCGACGACTTGGTCAGGATGATTCAGGCTGGTTGCGTCGGATACGTATTGAAGGATTCAGGTCCTTCCGAATTGCAGAGGGCTCTCTTGGCGGGCCTTCGCAGCGAGTCACCCGTTCCTCGGCGGATGATTCCTGAGGTATTGCGGCGAGTCGCGGAGGCGAGTCCGTCGGCTGCCGGAGCAAATATCTCCTTGACCTCGCGTGAAGCACAGATACTTCGAGCGGTCGCGAAAGGGCACACGACTAAGAAGATCGCCGCCGAGCTCGGCCTAAAGACTCCATCGGTCGAGACGCATCTCGGCAACATATTCAAGAAACTGCACGCTAGCAACCGCGGTGAAGCGGTTAGTGCTGCGCTGAAGCACGGGCTTATCACTCTTAGAGACCTTTAGGGCAGACTCCAAGACGCAGTGCCACCTGGCCATGGAAACCCATGAGATGTCTTCATGGATTTGCATGATTCCCACGGGCGGGCCTCTCGCGGACACTGGCACCCGACGACAGTGACCTGGAAAGAAGAGCCGCGAACAAAGGGAATCTAGAGGCGGAAGGAGGGACCGGGAATGGTGCGTATGTTCAAGCGCTTGCTTCGGGGTGGCCCCAAACAGCGTGTGACTGGCGCGTGGGTCTGGTAGGAGGACCTTAGCCTCTTAACGTAGAGAGGCGGCAGGGAGCCGAGCCTAGAATTCCAGCATCTTGACCCCCTTTGGCTCACTGC
>CBJLKR010000036.1:0-13757 GCA_966423695.1 uncultured bacterium
TTGGCCGGGAGCTGCTTCGGCGGGGGAAGGACCATCGGGCGCGCCGCAGTCCTCGCCGCGCTCCGCGGAGCCGGCTTGGGAGGCGGCGAGTTCTGGGCGGGACGGGCAGCGACCCGGGCGCGAGACTGCCCGTCTCGCGCCCCGGTGCCCTTTTTGGGCGACTTTTTGGACGGTCCCTTAGAAGAACTCACCCCAGAATTTTCTGACCTTGCCGACTGCGTTCGGCGCGGGTCTCAAAGTTACGACGGTTGACTGCGCCGGGACCTGGGCCATGCGCTCCATCGGCGTGTCCGGGATGCCCTCGGGGTGGACGCGGATCACGCCGTAGTGCACGCCGCCCTCCTGGACGACGAGCGCGCCCACGGTTGCGTCCCCCTCGAGCCTGCCGGTCGTCGTGATCTTCAGGCGGTTGGCCGCGATGACGTTGCCGCGCACGAGGCCTGAGACGGTGATCCGGTTGCCCTTGATGTCCGCCTCGACGTGTGCGTCTGGCCCGATCAGCAGGTCGCCGTCGCATTCGATCTGGCCGTTGAAGTTGCCCAGCACCTGGCCCGGCCCCTTGAGGACGAGCTTGCCCGAGAGCGCGTCGTCCCTCGCCAGCACGGTCGCCTTCGCGTCGACGACGTGCTTGTCGGATTCGCCGTTCGTGCTTGGCGCTTCCAGAGCTTCCACAGCGATGTCAGCCATGTCAGATCCTCCCCGGGCCGCCCCCCCAATTTCCCCATCGGGCGGCTCCCTCCACCAGCAGGATAGCGGGTGCTGGGATTTTCGCTAGAGGTTTGGGTGGCGGGAGAGGTAATCGAGCACAGCGGCCCGGTCGGGCGGGATATCGCCGTCGATCACCAATTCCTCGAGCCTCTTCTTTATGCGCCCGACCTCTGGACCTGGCCCGATGTCCCGAGCGTGCATCACGTCCTCGCCCGTGACGAGCGGCTCGAGCCGCGAGGGACGCTCCGCGCGCACACGATCGAGTCGCGCCTGGAGCTCGTCGAGCTTTTCGGGATGAGGATAGGCAGAGGCCGCGATGTCGGCTCGCGCCAGCGCCATCAGGCGCTCGAGCAGCGGGCCCGCGTCGCGCGCCAGCCGGCGCACGGCGCCGTCCGTCCACTCCGAGCCGTAGAACACCGGCCGGAGATGGAGTCGCACGAGCCTCACCACCACCTCGATGTCGCGCTGGGCGAAGCGAAGACGCTCGAGCGCCGCCTTCGCGATTTCGGCGCCGACCTCGTCGTGGCCTAGGAAGGTGCCGTCGCCCTTGGCCGTGGCCGGCTTGCCGCAGTCATGGAACAGCGCGCCCAGCCTCGTCATGAGATCAGGCGGGGTGGCCTCGACGGTGAGCAGCGTGTGCCCGAACACGTCGTGGGTGTGATAGCCGGTCTGGGGCACGCCCTTGCACACGGCGATCTCTGGCAGCACGCGGTCGAGCAGGCCGGCCTCGTCCAGCAGCTCGAGCGCGAGGCTGGGCCGCGGCGACGCCAGCATCTTGCGCAGCTCGTCGGCAACACGTTCGACCGAGATCACGGGCGGCGCGAGGCGCGGGCCCAGCTTGCGCATCGCGGGGAGGAGCTCGGGTGCCAGCTCGAAGCCGAGCTCGGCCGCGAAACGGACCGCCCGGAGCATGCGAAGCGGGTCGTCGCTGAACGTCGCTTCTGGATCGGACGGGGTACGAAGGATCCGGGCTTCGAGGTCGGCGCGCGCGCCCAGGCGGTCGTGGACGACGCCCTCCAGGTCCATCAGCAGCGTGTTGACGGTGAAATCGCGGCGCCTGAGGTCTTCATCGAGCGTCGCCTGCCGGACCGACGGCTTGCGCGAGTCGGCGGCATACGACTCGGCGCGCGCGGTCACGAACTCGACGAGTCGGCCGGGGAGCGCCACCTGCGCGGTGCCGAAGCGTTCGAAAGTGACCGGCGGCGGAGCGCCCGCGAGCTCAGCGAACCGGCGCGCCACGGCCGGCGAGTCGCCGCCTTCGACCACCACGTCCATGTCGAGGTGCGGGCGGTCCAGCAGCTTGTCGCGCACGTAGCCGCCGACCACCCACGCGGTGGCGCCCGAGTCGGCGGCCGCGTGCTCGAGCAGCGCGAGCACGGCCTTCTCGTCTACTGGTTGATCCGCGCCCACTCCACCGCTCCGACCTGGCCCGCGCGGTCACCCAGGCGGGCGCGGCGCAGGCGCGGCCGGCGCGCGGGCTTGATGAACGGCGACGAGCGAAGCGTCGCGAGCATCGTCGGCTGCACGAGCGCCCACGACCGCGATACGCCGCCGCCGATGACGAACATCTCCGGGTCCAGCGCGTTCGTCAGGCTGATCAGCGCGGTCCCCATGTAGCGGGCCGCTTTCTCCACCACCGCCTTCGCGTGCCGGTCACCGCGCGCCGCGCTGGCGAAAAGCTCGACCGCCGTCCGGCCGGTTTCACGCTGCAGCGCCGTGCCGCTGACGAAGGCCTCGAGGCATCCCCTTTGCCCGCATCGGTCGAGCGGTCCGTTGGGGTCGATGATGGTGTGCCCGATCTCGCCCGCGGTGCCGTGGGCGCCGCGGTGCAGCCTGCCGTCGATGATCAGGCCGCCGCCGACGCCCGTGGACCACGTGATGTAAACCATGTTGCGCGTGCCGCGGCCGGCGCCGTGGTGGAACTCGCCGAGGCCGGCCATATCGGCGTCGTTCGCGAGCTGCACCTTCGCCCCACCGCTCGCGCGGTTCATCATCGCGACCAGGGGCACGTTCTTCCAGGGAAGGTTGGGAGGGTTGACGAGCACGCCGCGCTCGAGGTCGATGGGGCCGGGCGCGGCGATGGTGATGCTTCGAACCTTCTCTCGGCCCCGCCGGCGGTCGATCTCGGCCGCGGCCCAGTCGACCATCGCCTGCGCGGTCGGCAGCGTGTGGGTGCGCGTCTTGACGCTCGCGAGGAGCCGTCCGTCGGAGCGCGCAAGCGCAACGCGGACCTGCGTACCACCGAGGTCGATGCCGGCGAGCATGGGCCTAGGGTAGTCGCGCTAAGAGGCGAGGAGCTGCTGGCCGCGGAGCGCGTCGAGGATCTCGATCGGCGCCCGCGCGCGGTTGAAGGTGTAGAAGTGCAGGCCGGGCACGCCCGACTCGAGCAGCTCGGCGCACTGCTCGATGCAGTGGCGGACGCCGATAGCGCGGATGGCCTCGTCGTCCGGCGCGGCGTCGATCTCCGCCTGCAGGACGGCGGGAACCGAGGCGCCGGACATGCCCGTCATCACACCCAGCGAACGCCGGCTCGGGATCGGCATCAGGCCCGGCACGATCGGAACGTCGATGCCGGCCTCACGAGCACGGCGGACGAAGTCGAAGTAGAACGCGTTGTCGAAGAACAGCTGCGTGATCAGGAAGTCGACGCCGCACTCGACCTTCAGGCGCAGGTAACGCATCTCGTGCTCGAGGGTCGGACTCTCCGGGTGCTTCTCGGCGCTGCATGCTGCGCCGACGCCGAAGCGGTAGCCGCTCCGCTTGACGAGAGTGATCAGGTCGCTCGCGTGCGCCAGCTGCTGCTCCGCCGGCGTGAAGCGCTCGAAGACGGTCGGATCGTCGCCGCGAAGCGCCAGCACGTTCGCCACGCCTTCGCGCTCCATCCAGTTGAGGATCTGGCGGGTGCGATCCGGTGGGTTGGCGCACGTGAGATGTGCCATCGCCTCGATGTGGTAGTGCCGCTTGATGCGCGTGACGAGCTCGAGGGTCTTTTCTCCCGTGCGCACGCGGTACGTCACCGAAACCCAATCTGGAGCGTGTGTGGCGAGCGTCGCCACGGTGCGCTCGAGGACATCGACCTCGGACTCGTTGCGCGGGGCCATGAACTCGAATGAGACGGTCGGCCGCCCGCGCCGCAGCATCTCCGCGATTCGCATGGGCTGGGCGAACTTTACCAACCTGGCCCGCGGTCGCCACGCCTCCTCCGGCGTGACCGACCGTTTCACCGCAGGACGCGGGCATCCCCCACGCGCCGCGTCACTCGCTCGGCGTCGAGGTGCTCGAGCAAGGCCAGCACCGGCCGCCGGCTCGCGCCCATCCGGTCGCGCAGCTGCGCGACGGTGACCGAGCCGTTCGTCGCCATGAGCTCCTTCACGAGGGCCACCGCAGACGCGTATGCCTCGCGTGTGAACGCAACGTCGTCGCTGACGCGCACGATGTCGCCGCTGCGGACCAGCGCGCGCACCAGCTCCTCGCCGGCGCCCGCGACGCGCATCGCCTCGGCGAGCGACGGCGGCGCGAAAGGATCGGCCGCGAGTGCACGCAGCAGCTCCGCGGCGGCGCCTGTGTCCGGCTCTATTCGCACCTCGTGCGACGGGGCGGCCAGCGAGCCGCCGCGATCGACCACGAGGCCTTCGTCCACCAGTCCCTGAACGACTGCCGGAAACGACGCTGCCGCGACACCGAGGCGGCTGCGCAGCTCCTCCCGCGCCATCCCCGGTCGCATGGGGTGAGCGGCGTGGTAGGCGGCCAGCTCGTCCGCCGCCCGGCGGGCGATTCCCTCCCATGCCTCGTTGCTGAACACCCAGTCGCCCAGGCGCCGAGCTTCGAGCCGGTCCACGTCCGCGTGCGCCGCGACCGTGGCCTTGAGGAGGCCCGCGACGGTGACGCCGCGAGGGTACTTGCGCAGCTCCTCGGCAAGCACGTTGCCGGACGCGCGACGCTCCAGCGACTCGCGAACGGCCGAGTCGTGGCGTGGGTGACGGCGGGGCGCGACGTCGACAAACGTCCCACCGGCGATCGTCATCGGCGGGCTGGGCGTCCGGAGCACGAAACGGTCCTGCGCCGCGACCGCGACCGGCCGCTCGAGGTAGAGCTGCACCCATCCTTCGGCGCCGGCGGCGATCTCGTCGCCCTCGAGGACGATGACACGGCAGCCGGCGTCCGCCGTCCCGGCGTGGAGGACCAGCTCGGCGCCGTGGCGCAGCGGGTGCGGCGACGAGGCCAGGACTCGCAGGCGCGCGTCGACACGGCGGGTCGGCGTGAGCAGGCCCGGCCCGGCGAGCACGTCACCGCGCGAGATCTCGTCCTTCTCCACACCAGCCACGTTGGCGGCGACGCGGCTTCCCGGTCCGACGGCTTCCACCTTCGCGTTGTGCCGCTGCAGGCCGCGTATGCGCACCGCGCGACCCACGGGCAGAACCTCCATCGCGCCGCCGACATGAAGCGAACCGTCGACCAGCGTTCCGGTGACCACGGTGCCGAAGCCGCTCATCGTGAAGACGCGGTCGATCGGCAGGCGTGGGCGGCCGAGGTCGGGGCGTGGCGTGGCCGCGCCAAGCAGCGTGTCGAGGGTGGCGACGAGCTCCTGCAACCCCTCCCCGGTGACGGCGGAGACCGCGACGGCCGGCGCGCCCTCCAGCGACGTCCCCCGCAAAACCGCGGCGGTCTCCTGGCGCACGAGCTCGAGCCAGTCGGGTTCGACGAGGTCGACCTTCGTCAGGACGACGATTCCACGTTTGACGTCGAGCAGGTGGAGGACGTCGAGGTGCTCGCGGGTCTGAGGCATCACCCCTTCGTCTGCCGCGACGACCAGCAGCGCGGCGTCGAGGCCATGCGCGCCGGCCAGCATGTTGCGCATGAACCGCGCGTGCCCGGGCACGTCGACGATTCCGACCTCACGCCCGCTCGGTAGAGTCAGATGGGCGAACCCGAGGTCGATGGTCATCCCGCGCCTCTTCTCCTCGGCAAGGCGGTCGGGGTCGATGCCGGTCAGCGCCGTGATCAGGGTCGACTTGCCGTGGTCGATGTGCCCGGCCGTGCCGACGACGAAGCTCATCTACGCTTCGCCGCCGCCTCCACCGCGTCGATGAGCGTCTCATCCTCGCCCCGCAGCACGGTGCGTGCGTCGAGGCAGCACCGATCGCCGACGATGCGCGCGATCACGGGCGGCTCGCCCCGGCGCAGCGCATCCGCGAGCTTGGATGCCGGGCCGCGCAGGGCGAGCAGGACGGTCGGCATCGCATGCTCGGGCAGCGACCCCCCGCCGACCGCCGAGGAGTCCTCGACCAGCTCGGCCTCCACCCCGCGGTCGGCGAGCTTGACGAGCCACATCGCGGCGCGCCGCCGCACGTCGGCGGCGGAAGCCCGCAGCATGCGCTCGACGGGGATTTCGGTCTCGCGGCCCAGGAGACGCTGGCGCAGCGTCGCATCGAGGGCGGCGAGCGTCAGCTTGTCGATGCGCACGGCGCGCGCGAGCGGGTGGCGCGCCATCCTGCGCACCGGCTCGACCTTGCCGAGGACGATTCCGGCCTGCGGGCCGCCGAGCAGCTTGTCGCCGGAGAACGTGACCACGTCGCAGTGGGCGACCGACTCGGCGACCGTCGGCTCGTCCGCGATCGGGTGGGTCGCACCGCTGCCGAGGTCGTCGATGAGGAGCACGCCCCGGCGCCGGGCGATGGCCGCCAGCTCCGCGAGCGATGCCGACTCGGTGAACCCGGTGACGCGGAAGTTCGACGTGTGCACGCGAAGCAGTGCCGCGGTCTTGGGCGTGACGGCCTCGTCGAAGTCGGCGGCTCGGGTGCGGTTGGTGGTTCCGACCTCGACCATCCGGGCGCCGGAGACGCGCATCACGTCGGGCATTCGGAACGCGCCGCCGATCTCGACCAGCTGACCGCGCGAGACGACGACCTCCCTGCCCTTGCAAAGCGCGGTCAGCGCGAGAAGCACGGCGGCGGCGTTGTTGTTGACCGCCAGCGCCGCGTCGCCGCCGAACAGCGACGTGAGCAGCCCGGCCACGAGCGACGACCGCTCGCCGCGCTTGCCGCTCTCCAGGTCGAGCTCGAGGTTGCTGTAGCCGGCCGCGACGGCGAGAGCGTCTACCGCCGCCTGCGACAGCGGCGCGCGGCCGAGGTTCGTGTGCAGGATGACACCGCTTGCGTTGATGACGCGGCGCAACCGGGGCGCCACGCCCGCATGCAGCCGCGCCTCCACCGCCGCGCGCCGCGCCCCCGGGTCATCGCCGCCGTTGCGCCGCTCGTCCGCGAGCTGTTCCCGGATCGCGGCGACGACGCGCTCGCGACCGTGCTCCTTGACGAGCTCGGCGTACGCGGGTTCGTTGACCAGCGTGCCTACAGCAGGCAGGGGAACAGGGCTGAGATCCCGGTTGCGTACCCGGCGCATGTTCGCAATGAGATTAGGCTCGCGGGCTCGAAGAACGGCGACATCACGTACCAGAGCAGGTTCACGCGCGCGAGGAACTGGAACGCGAAGAGCACGATGACGACGCCCGCCCAGACCTCACGCCTGCGCGTCGAGACGTCGAAGAAGAAACGCGGGTTCCGGCTGCGGAACAGGATCTCGATGATGTTCCAGCCGTCGAGACCGGGGATGGGCAGCAGCTGGAAGGCGAAGATCGAGAGGTTCAGGAAAACGATGACGAACAGCGCCGCGGGCAGGAGCTGCACGCTCAGATCGAACGCTCCCGGTAGCCCCATGTGCGCGAGCGCCTGGTAGAGCAAGCCGAGCACGATCGCGACCGCCAGGTTGGCCGCGGGTCCTCCGAGCTCGACCAGCAGCTTCTTGCCCGTCGTATTGATGCGGTTCGACTGGATGGGCGGCCGCCGTCCCCAGCCCACGAGCGCAACCGCGACGGCCAGGACGCCGATCGGCTCCATGTAGCGCCGAGGATCCGGCTTGAAGTAGCCGAAGTAGCGGACGGACCGGTCGCCGAGCAGGTACGCAACGGCGGCGTGCCCCATCTCGTGCACCGGGATCGCGACCACGACGGCGGGGACCAGGAGCAGCAACCGGAGGAGCAGCTCGACGAAATTCATCTATTCAGGGGCCCCCGCGAAGCCACGGCTTTGCCTCTGACCTCGTGGGGATCTCAATCGATGGGGATCTTGCGGTCGCGCCTGGTCGTCCGCCGGGCGGTCCGTGCCCTTCGCGCCCGCCGGGCCGCGGGCTCGGGCGAGACGCGGTGCTCGTAGATGAGCATCAGCGCCGTCAGCAGCTCACGCTGGGCGTTCATCAGGTGGACCTGTGCAGCGGGCGGCACAACGTCAGAGAAAACGTGACCGGCCCGCGAGCCCAGCTCCCCCAGCAGCTCGATCAGGCGCTCGCCGTCTCGGCTCATGCCTTTCTCGCCTCCTTCGCCGTCGCCTTCGTCTCTTTTGCGGTCTTGGGCGCCGCGAACCTGACCCGCAGCTCGCCGTCCTCGATCGACGCGCCCGCGGTCTCGCGTCGCTCCAGGACACGCGGCAGCGTGATCTCGCGCCGGTAGTTGCCGATCGTCACGTACAGGTCGCCGTTGTGCCGGCTCAGGTCGACGGCCGAGCGCTCGACGAACGGCACCTTAAGCGCCAGCACGTAGTCAGCCCCGTCCTTGTCTATGCGCTGCGGGTTCGTGGTGGCGAAACGGCGCGACGGGTCGCCGTCGCCGTAGATCGCGTCGGCCATGCGCGCGAGCATCTCCTCACCGACCACCTCGCGGTCGAACAGCGGAACGTTGAGGATCGGGATGCCCGCGAACGACTGCTCGACCTCCAGCTGGTAGCGGTGATGGATCCGCTGCCAGTTCTGGAACAGCGGGTCGTGCAGCTCGCCGGGCAGCAGCCGGTTGACGACCACCGCGTCGGTGACGTAACCGAAGAGGCTCAGGTATGTGTAGGCGCGCTTGGCCTCTTTGACGACCATCTTCTCCAGGTTGAGCACGATGCGCACGGTCGTGATCTCCGGGTCGGTGAGCACCTTGCGCATGCCGTCGAGGTCGAGCAGCAGGTCCTTCAGCGACGCGTAGACCTCGTCCGAGGGAAGGGGCATGCCCATCATCGGCTGCAGCACCGGCCGGGCGACCCGCATGGCGCGGCGGGACCACGGGTAGATCTTGTCGAGCCACCACTTGGCCGCGTCGGGGAAGGTCAGCAGCTGCAGCGTCTCGCCGGTGGGCGCGCAATCGACGATGAGGACATCGTGCTCGGCGCGCTGCGCGTAGTGCTTGATCCACATCAGCGACGCGACCTCGTCCATCCCCGGCGGGTTCGCGACCTCGTCCGCCAGCACCTCGTCGAGGCCCTGGGTCGAGAAGACCTCGACCGCGTACTCGTGGAGCTTGGTCCAGTGGCGCTGCATCTCGTGCAGCGACGACACCTCGTGCGCCCACAGGTTCTTGCCGACCTTCGTCGCCTCCGTGCCCAGGGCGATGTCGAAGGAATCGCCCAGCGAATGGGCGGGGTCGGTGGACATCACCAGGGTCCTGTAGCCGGAGGCCGCACAGCGCACCGCGGTCGCCGCGGCGACGGAGGTCTTGCCGACGCCTCCCTTGCCGGTGAACAGGACGACCCTCACGCCGAGAGTGTACGTGCCGTGGCTTTGGCCTTCCGGCCGCGCTCCAGGCCGCTACTTGACCAGCTGCGGGATGGTCAGCGAGCCAACCACGAGGAGCACGAGCATCGCGACGCTTACGAAGGCGAGCCGCACGAGGTCCTTGGTGAAGTACGGGACGCGGTCGAGCGGAATCGACGGATCGGCGGACTCGACGATGTAGCGCCCGCCCCGGCCCTTGACGACCTGGTTGCGCGCGCCCAGGGAGAGCTCGACCGCGCGGACGAGCGCCTGGTCTCCGCCGACGCGAGCCTGCGACACGCTGCGCTGGCCGGCCACGCCCTGCGGGCGCGCCCCCGGGGCGCCGACCGGCGTGAGCGGCCCGGGCGGCCGCATGGGCTGCCGGTACTTCGCCTTGACGCGCTTTTTGGCCTTGCGACTCATCGGACTGCAAGTCTAGAGGCGGCACGAAACGCGTCGCCGGGAAGAGGCAGGACAGGCAGGCGGTAGGGGGAGCTGTTGCTGGGTCGTAGGGGTGCGACTCGGGAAGGGGTCCGCCTGCCTGTCGTTGGGCCGTGGGACTCAACGGGTGAGACGTTGGCTACGATATGTTGTGTCCCGGCGCAAGTTATAACCCCGAATGTGGGACGTGTCAAGCCCTTAGGGCTATCGGTTGCCTGGCGACCTCGGGCTAGCGGCCGATGCGGAAGAAGACCACGTCGCCGTCCTGCACCCGGTAGTCGCGTCCCTCGACCCGCAGCTTGCCCGCGGCGCGCAGGGCGTCCATCGAGCCCGCCGCGACCAGCTCGTCGACCGACGTGACCTCGGCCCGGATGAAGTGCTTCTCGAAGTCGGTGTGGATCTTCGAGGCGGCGATCGGGGCCGGCGAGTCGCGCTCCGTCGGCCACGCCCTCGCCTCGGGCTCGCCGGCCGTGAAGTAGGTGATGAGGCCGCCCGCCTCCCACACCGCCCGCGCGATGCGGCCGAGACCCGACTCGTCGATGCCGTAGCCGGCGCGCATCTCCGCCTGCTCCGCCGGCTCCAGCTCCGCGAGCTCCGCCTCCAGCCGCGCCGACAGCGCGATCGCCGGCGCGCCTTCGCCGGCGGCGAGCTCGGCGACCGCGTGCGCGCCGTCGCCGCCCGCGGGAAGCTGCTGCTCCCCAACGTTGGCGACGTAGACCGACGGCTTCATCGTCACCGGGAAGATCCCGAGCAGCATCGCGCGCTGGTCGGGCTCGAGCGCGAGCGTGCGCAGCTGCAGGCCGGCGTCCAGGTGCTCCTTCGCCCTGGTCAGGACCTCGGTCTCGGCGGCGGCGTCCTTCTTCCCCGCCCGCGCCTCCTTGCCGACGACGTCGAGGCGTCGCTCGACGGAGGCGAGGTCCGCGAGCACGAGATCGAGCGCAAACTCCTCGAGCTCGGCCACGGGCTGCGGGTCAGGGCCGAACGCTCGGGCGACCTTGACGAGCACATCGGCCTGCCGCGCGAAGGCCACGCGCTGCGCCCGGCTGCCTGGCGGCGTGTCTTCGACTCGGACCTGGGCCGGCGTCTTCTTCGCCGGCTTGACCGCCGCGGTGAGCCGGTCGAGACGCTCGTCGGGGACGTCGACCATGCCCACGCCGTCGGCGCCGCGCCCGGCGACCAGCGCCGCGAAGAGCGTGGTCTTGCCGGCCCCGAGCGGGCCGACGATTGCGACATTGACAGGCATCGCCTAGACCAGTTCCGCGTCCAGGTCGAAGGCCTTGTGCAGGATCCGCGCGCCCTTGTCGACCTGGTCGCGGGCGACAAGGCATGTGATCCGGATCTCCGAAGTGCTGATCATCTCGATGTTGATCCCGCCATCGGCCAGGGCCCGGAACATCCGCGCCGCGATGCCCGGGGTGCCGAGCATTCCCGTCCCGACGATCGACAGCTTGGCGATGCCGCCCGTCGCCGACACGCGCTTCGCGCCGACCTCTTTCGCCGCGGCTTTGACGAGCTTCTCGGCGGCCTTGAGGTCCGATTCCGCGACCGAGAACGTCAGGTCGGTGTGACCGGACCGGCCGATGTTCTGGACGATGACGTCGACGGAGATGCCCGCCGCGCTCAGCGGCTCGAAGATGCTGGCCGCGACGCCGGGGCGGTCGCGCACGCCGACGATCGTGATCTTGGCGACATTCTTCTCCTGCGCGACTCCGCGCACGCGCTGACGTTCTTCCATCGGGACCTGGGCGACGATCATCGTACCGACGCGTGTGCTGAAGCTCGACCGGACGTGTATCGGCACGCCGTACAGCTCGCCGATCTCGACCGCGCGCGGATGCATCACGCGCGCGCCGACCGCCGCGAGCTCGAGCATCTCGTCGTACTGAATGTGCGACAGCTTTCGCGCGGCCTTCACGACGCGCGGGTCCGCGGTGAAGATGCCATCGACGTCGGTGTAGATCTCACATGCCTCCGCGCGGCTCGCGGCCGCAAGCGCGACCGCGGTCGTGTCCGAGCCGCCGCGACCCAGCGTGGTGATCTCCAGCTCCTCGGTCACGCCCTGGAATCCCGCGACGACGGGGACCTGCCGCTTGCGCAGCGCCTCGAGGATGCGGTCGGGCTTGATGTCGCGGATGCGAGCGCGCGAGTGGTGCTCGCTCGTGCGCACGCCCGCCTGCGCGCCCGACAGTGACACGGCGGGCACGCCCATGCCCTGCAGGCACATCGCCACGAGCGGGGCCGTGATCGTCTCGCCGTTGGCGACGAGCATGTCGAGCTCGCGCGCCGGCGGCTCGGGGTTGACGCTTTCCGCGAGCGCGATCAGGCGGTCGGTCGTGTGCCCCATCGCCGACACGACGGCGACGACCTGCTGTCCGTTCCTGACGGTCTCCGCGATCCGGCGCGAGACGCGGCGGATGCGCGCGGCGGAGCCGACCGAGGTCCCGCCGTATTTCTGGACTACGACCGATCCCGTCACAAGGTCCGGAACATGCCCTTGTCGGTGATCCTCGTCACCAGCGCGCGGCCGCGCAGCGGGTGAGACTCCTCCATCGCGCCGGCGATCTTCATCGCCTGCGACGGCGCGCAGAGGGCGAACACGCTCGGTCCCGCGCCGCAGATCGCCGCGCCGTAAGCGCCCGCGGCCTCGGCCACGTGGATCACCTCCTCCACCCATGGGTAGAGGTGGAGGCGGTGCGGTTGATGCAGGCGGTCGCGCAGCGCCTCGCCGAGCAACGAAGCGCGCTTGGAGACGATCGCCCGCACGAGCAGCGCGGTGCGCGCGGCGTTGAAGGTCGCGTCGCCCAGGGGCACCTCGGTGGGCAGCACCGACCGCGCCTTCTCGGTCGGCAGGGGCTGGTGGGCGATGAACAGCGCGATGCCCCACCCCGGGGTGGGGAGCTTCTCGTCGACCTTCTCGGAGACGATCCGGATCCCTCCCGAGGCCGCGGCGGCCACGTTGTCGTAGTGGCCTTCGTCCGCGCCGGCGTCGATGACGTGGCTCTTCACGTCCCATGGGCTCATCAGCGCCGACGCCGCGAGCCGCGCGGCGGCGCTGCTGCCGAGGCCCACGCCGAGGGGGATCTCGCTCCGGACGCGTCCTTTCATGTTCAGGCGGGTGAACGGGTTCTCGTGGGCGTAGAGGTAGTCGGCCCCTTCGCCCTCGTAGTCCCAGGAGGGCCTGCTTGCCTCGGTCGCCTCGACCTCCAGCCACAGGTCGATGGCCATGGCCATGCAGTCGAACCCCGGCCCGATGTTCGCGATCGATGCTGGAACCTTGATGCGCATGCGGCGGTAATTAAAGCTTCAAGACCTTGGCGAGTGTGCGTGCATCGCCATCGAGCTCGATCGGCGGCTCGACGTTTTTCAGCGCCGCGTCGGGGTCTTTGAGCCCCGAGCCGGTGAGCACGACCACCGTGGTCGCCGTCCGGTCGACCTTCCCCTCGCGCGCCAGCCGGATGAGGAGGGCGAGCGGCGCCGCCGACGCCGGCTCGGCGAAGAGGCCCTCGCTGCCGGCGAGGGCGATCTGCGCGGAAAGGATCTCGGTATCGCTCACGGCGGCGATCATCCCGCCCGACTCGTCGCGCGCCGACGTCGCGCCCTCCCACGACGCCGGGTTGCCGATCCGGATGGCCGAGGCCACCGTCTTCGGATTGGCCACCGGCGCGCCCTGCACGATGGGCGCCGCGCCCTCGGCCTGGGCGCCGACCATGCGCGGCAGCCGGGTGGCCCGGCCCGCGGCGTGGTACTCCTTGAAGCCCTTCCAGTAGGCGGTGATGTTGCCGGCGTTGCCCACGGGGAGGACCAGGTAGTCGGGCGCGTCGCCCAGGGCATCGACGATCTCGAACGCCGCGGTCTTCTGGCCTTCGATCCGGTGCGGGTTGACCGAGTTCATGAGCGTCACGGGATAGCGGTCCGTCAGCTCCCGCACGGTCTCGAGCGCGTGGTCGAAGTTTCCCTTCAGCGCCAGCACCTTTGCACCGTACATCACCGCCTGCGAGAGCTTGTTCAGGGCGATCTCCTGTGGTGCGCCCTGGGCGCGCCCGGCC
>CBJLKR010000037.1:0-13561 GCA_966423695.1 uncultured bacterium
CCCTCGGCCGCCACGGCGGCCTCGGCGGCGGGGATCTCCTCCTCGACCTTCATCTCGCGCTTGGGCACGATCTTGATCACGAGCTCGTCCGGCTCGTCGACCACCGTGACGCCATGCGGCACCTTGAGGTCCGAGACGCGGAGCTCGGCGCCGATCTCCTCTAGGGGGGTGATGTCGATCTCGAACGCCTCCGGAATCTCGGTCGGAAGGCACTCGACGCGAACGGAGTGCATCGGCTGCAGCACGTCGGCCTGGTTCTGCTTGACCGCCGCCGACTCGCCGGAGACGTGGATCGGGATCTCGACCTCGATCTTCTCCTGCAGGTTGACCTGGTAGAAGTCGACGTGGATCGGGCCCTGCCGGCGCGGGTGGGTCTGGATCTCGCGCACGAGCACCTTCTCCGTCCGGCCGTCGAAGACCAGGTCGACGAGGTGCGATCGGCCCGCCTTGACGAAGACCTTCTGGAACTCGATCCGGTCGACCGTGACCGCCGTCGGCTCGGTGTCGTGGCCGTAGACGATCCCGGGCACCTTGCCCTCGCGGATCATGCGCCGCGAGCGCTTGCCGAGCGGTTGGCGTGCGGAGGCATTGAGTTGCATAGACGCTTCTCTGGTGGGAGAGGCCCGCATATGATACGCGAAGCATGCAAAACCCTCCTCCGCCCCCGCCCCCGCCGCCCGGCCAGCCCCCGATGATGCCGCCCGGTGCCTACGCGCCGCAGGCCTTCCCGGCCGGCGGTAACTACGCCGGCTTCTGGATCCGGGTCGTCGCCTACCTCATCGACACCGTCATCCTTGTCGTCATCGGCGGCGCCATCGACGTCGCCTTCCACGCGAACCCCAACGATCCGAACGCCAGCGGGAACGGCATCGCCGGGATCATCAACTTCATCCTCGGCATCGCCTACTTCGTGGGCCTCTGGACGGTCTGGAGCGCGACGGTTGGCCAGCGGGTGTTCAAGCTCCGTGTCGTCGACGCGAACACGATGCAGCCGATCACCCCCGGCAAGGCGGCGCTGCGCTACATCGGACTGGTCATCGCCTTTTTCGTGTGCTTCGTCGGGGTCATCTGGGTGGCCTTCGACGCTCGCAAGCAGGGCTGGGCCGACAAGATCGCGAGCACGCTCGTCGTCCACGCCTGAGCCGGGTCCAGGCCGCCGCCCGGCGGACATGATGGCGGGCACGATCCTGGTTCGCGCCTAAGCTTTCTCGGGGAACCTCTGCTTCAGCCAGTCGACGATGCTCGTCAGCGGCGTCCCGGGCGTGAAGATCTCCGCGACGCCCTTCTTCTTCAACGCGACGATATCGTCGTCGGGGATGATGCCGCCGCCGAACACCACGATGTCGGCAGCGTCGCGCCGCTTCAGCTCCTCGACCACCGCCGGGAACAGCGTCATGTGCGCGCCCGAGTGGATCGACAGGCCGATGACCTGCGCGTCCTCCTGCAGCGCGGCGTCGACGACCATCTCAGGTGTCTGCCGCAGGCCCGTGTAGATCACCTCGTAGCCGGCGTCGCGGAGCGCCCGGGCGACGACCTTGACGCCGCGGTCGTGGCCGTCGAGCCCGACCTTGGCGACGACGATGCGGACCGGCTTGGTCGCCACCTTCGCCACCGGCCTACACCACCGCCGTTTCCGTGTAGGTGCCGAACACCTCGATCATGGCCTGCATGATCTCGCCTTCGGTCGCGTACGCGCGCACCGCGTCGAGGATGTAGGGCATCAGGTTGTCGCTTCCGGCGGCGGCCTTGCGCAGCCGCGTCAGCGCGTTGGTCGCCCTGGCGCCGTCGCGCTTGCGCCTCACCTCCCTGACGCGCTCGGCCTGCTCGCCCTCGAGCTTGGGGTCGATGCGCAGGATCTCGATCGGCTCCTCCTCGTCGACCTTGAACTCGTTGACGCCGACCATGATCCGGCGCTTCTGCTCGAGCTCTTGCTGGTAGCGGAAGGCCGCGTCGGCGATCTCCTTCTGGAAGAAGCCGACCTCGATGGCCGGGATCACGCCGCCGATCTCCTCGATGCGCTTGAAGTAAGCCTCCGCCTGCCGCTCCATCTCGTCCGTCAGCGCCTCGACGAAGTAGCTGCCGCCGAGCGGGTCGATGGTGTTCCCGGCGCCCGTCTCATAGGCGAGCAGCTGCTGCGTGCGCAGCGCGATGCGCGCGGCCCTGTCGGTCGGGAGGCCGAGCACCTCGTCCATCGCGTTCGTGTGCAGCGACTGGGTGCCGCCGAGGACGGCGGCCAGCGCCTCAACGGCCGTGCGGGCGATGTTGAGCTCCGGCTGCTGCGCCGTCAGCGACACCCCCGCCGTCTGGGTGTGGAAGCGGAGCTTCCAGGACCGCTCCTGCTGCGCGCCGTAGCGCTCGCGCATCCAGCGCGCCCAGATCCGGCGGGCGGCGCGAAACTTCGCGATCTCCTCGAAGAAGTCGATGTGGGCGTCGAAGAAGAAGGAAAGCCGCGAGGCGAAGTCGTCGATGTGCATGCCGCGCTCGAGGCAGGCGTCGACGTACGCCATTCCGTCGGCGAGGGTGAAAGCGAGCTCCTGCGCCGCGGTCGAGCCGGCCTCGCGGATGTGGTAGCCCGAGATGGAGATCGTGTTCCAGCGTGGCACCTCTTGCGCGCAGTACTCGATCGAGTCGACGACCAGCCGCATCGACGGCGCGGGCGGGAAGATGAACTCCTTCTGGGCGATGAACTCCTTGAGGATATCGTTCTGCAGGGTTCCGCCAAGCTCCGCCGCCGGAACGCCCTGCTTCTCGGCGACGGCGATGTACATGCACAGCAGGATCGCGGCCGGCGAGTTGATGGTCATCGAGGTCGTGATCTCGCCGAGCGGGATCCCGTCGAACAGCGTCTCCATATCGGCGAGCGAGTCGATGGCCACTCCGCAGTGTCCGACCTCGCCGCGGCTCGTGGGCGCGTCCGAGTCCTGGCCCATGAGCGTCGGCATATCGAACGCGACCGACAGGCCCGTCTGGCCGTTGGCCAGCAGGTACTTGTAGCGCCGGTTCGTCTCCTCGGCGGTGGCGAAGCCGGAGAACTGACGCATGGTCCACAGCCGGCCGCGGTAGCCCGTCGGATGGATGCCGCGCGTATACGGGAACTGGCCGGGAAACTCGGGGTTGCGGCGCGGAAGGTCTTCCGTCGTGGAGAGCGGCTTCAGCGGGATGCCGGAGATCGTCGAGGTGTCGATCCCGTCGTCGCGAAGGGAGCTGGAGCCGAAGTCCTCATCCCACGCCTGTTTTGGGTCGCGCGCTCTAACCTTCAATTCACTCAGGCTCGACTCAATTATCGGTGCGGGTGCGCAGGATCTCCTCCGCCACCCGGTAAGGCGTGCCCTCGTTGAGCAAACGCCCGGCGAGGCCCTGGTCCTCCTCGAGAGCCCGATGCGCCCGGCCACGGGCCAGCTCGGCGACCACCTCGGCGGTCTCGTCGCGCAGCCGGCGCTCGGCCAGCTCTTGCGCCCGGCCGCTCGCCTGCAGGTGCGCGCGGTGCGCCAGCACTGCCGCCCAAAGCTCGTCCACGCCCTGCCCCCTGGTCGCGATCGTGGGCACGATCGGCGGCCGCCAATCCTTCTTGCCGGCCATGTTGATCATCGTCCGCAGCTCGGCGACGACCCGGGCGTAACCCTCGATATCGGCCTTGTTGACGGCGAACACGTCGGCGATCTCGAGGATGCCCGCCTTGATCATCTGCACGCTGTCGCCGAGGTTCGGCGTCAGGACGACGACCGTCGTGTCCGCGATGGCGGCCACCTCGAGCTCGGACTGGCCGACGCCGACGGTCTCCAGGATCACCTCGTCGAAGCCGAAGCTGCCCATCAGCCGGATCACCTCACGCGTCGCCAGCGACAGGCCGCCGAGGTGCCCCCGCGCACCCATGCTGCGGATGAAGACCTTCTCGTCGAGCGCGTGGCGCTGCATACGGATGCGGTCGCCGAGGATGGCGCCGCCCGTGAACGGCGAGTTTGGGTCGGTGGCCAGCACCGCCACCGAGGCGCCGCCCTTGCGCAGGTGCGCGATCACGGCGTCGACTAGCGTCGACTTACCGGTGCCGGGCGCGCCGGTGAAGCCGGTGACACCCGGGGGCATTCGGGCGTCGCTTCTCACCGCGTCCTCCAGCTCGCGCACCCCGGCATCGCGACGTTCGACCATCGAGATGGCACGGGCGAGCGCGCGCACGTCGCGGGCGCGAAAGCGCCCGATCAGGTCCGAGTCGTTGCGGGAGTTACTCGCCAAAGAGGCGGAGGGCGAAGTCGTCCCCGAGCACCACGACGATGCCGTACGTTTGCTGCCCCCCCCCCGGCGCGGGGTTCGACGGCGTCGCGGGAACGACGGTGCCGCCGAAGAAGCTCTGCAGCCACTTCGTCGTGTTCGGGAACTTGCCGCCCGAGTAGTCGAGGATCAACGTCTGCGACGCGGCCGGGTGCGCGACGGGGTCGTTGAGCTGCAGACCGGTGGGGTCGAGCATCGTCGTCACGCGATCGCCCAGGTCGGTGAAGTTGTGGCTGCCGTTCGCGAACTGGATCGGCGCCTTCTCGCCGAGCGTCTGCCGGTCGATGAAGATCGAGGCGACGTACTTGTGGATCATGTTGTACGACTGGTCGTCGGCGCAGAGCTGCGAGACCTCGGGGCCCATGCCGCAGTTGTAGGAGTCGAGCAGGTTGCCGTCGCCGAGCCCGGACGGCGCCGTCAGCGCGATCCGGATGATCGAGCTGTTCGGCAGGTTCTTGCCCCAGTCGTAGATCGCCTTCATGTCCGACAGGCTCATGTCGGTGTTGATGTTCTTCTGCAGCGCACTCAGCAGCGCGGGCGCCTTGGCGAATCCGTTCACGGTGGTCGCCTTCGCTTTGACCGCCTCCATGATGTCCTGCTGTCTCTTGGCGCGGCCGAAGTCGGACGATTGCTGCGGTTGGATGGCATGCCGCGAGCGCGCGATCTCGAGCGCCTGCTCACCGTCCAGGTGCTGACACCCGGCCTTGAAGTGGATCGGCTTGTAGCCATGCCCGTAGTCCGGATAGGAGTAGTCGTCGAGGTTCGTGCTCAGGCAGACGTCCACACCGCCCAACGCGTTGACCATGTCGCGGAAGGCGACGAAGTCGATCGCGATGTAGCGGTCGAACGTGAGGCCTGTCACCTTGCCGACCTCGTGCTCGGCGGCGTGCCCGCCGCCGTTCGGACCCGTGTACTGACTGGCGACGCAGCAGATGATGTCCGTGTACGGGACCTCGTACGCGGCGTTGATCTTGTTCGTCCAGATGCTGTTGGCGTTCGTCTGCAGGTTCATGTGGACGACGAGGTCGCGAGGGATCGACAGCATCATCACGCGGTTCGTGACCGGGTCGATGCTGATGGCCATGATCGAGTCGGTCAGGTAGGGCGCGTCGTTTTCGTACCCGCCGCGGCCGAGCAGCAGGACATTGACTCGCTCGCCGTGCTTGAGCTTGTACGCAATGGTCCCGGGCGCTGGGTCGACCACCTGCACCACCTCACCCACGGGATTCAGGTGGTGGCCCGTCGTCGTATTGATGAAATCGTCGAGCCGCTTGTAGGTCAGGGTTGCGGCGACGACCACGAGGACGAGCACCGCCGCGATGACGGCCGCGGGGACCGACCTGGTCAGGCGGTAGGAGACGCGGTAGCGGGAACGCCTGGCCTTCTTCGGCCTGGCCCGAGACATGAGCACCGGGATTCTAACAACGGGGTACCCGGGCCGGCGGTTACGCGCCGGCCCTTATGGACGCCTAGGGAGTCGCGGTCGCGGTCGAGTTGCTCAACGAGCCGGCGTAGATGTAGAAGAAGAACGCGCCGACGCCCGCGAGGAAGCCGACGATGCCGAGCACGAGGCCGATGATGGCGATCGTTCCGCCCCCGAGCGCGCCGCCGCTGGTCGCGATGCGCTGGCGCGAGATGAACCCCATGATCGCCGCCGTCGGTCCGAGGATGATCCCCAGGCACGCGACGGAGCAGACGATCGAGATGATGCCGATGATCAGCGACGCGATGGCGAGGCCGTCCGTGCGCTGCGCCGCGTACCCGGCGCCGGCGTAACCGCCACCGGGTGGCGGCGGGACGTACCCGTAGCCTCCGCCAGGCGGAGGCGGGACGAAGCCGCCGCCCCCGCCGCCGGGTGGAGGAGGTGGCGGCGTCATGCCGCCGCCTGGTGGAGGCGGCGGTGGCGGGGGCGGCCCGAAACCGCCGGACGGTGGAGGTGGGGGCGGAGGCGGTGGCTGGCTACCCGGCGGGGGCGGCGGGTTGTCCGACATTCGATCCCTCCTCCTTGTTCGAACCGAGCTCGTAGCTGCGAACGATCCAGGCTTCCATCGCGAGCGAGTATGGAACGGTGAGCGCGATGCCCACGATGCACGCATATGCGCCAAGGCTGCCGATGAACCCGGCGGCGATCAGCATAAGGCCCGCGATCAGCGTGCTGGCCGGATGCGCCGCAAACCTGCGGAACACGGCCGCGACGCCGAACCCGCCGCCGATACCACCCTGATCTACCGCCAGGACTATCGCCGGGCGGACGAAGGTCATGAGCAAAGCCGATGGTCAGGATCCCGAACGCAAACAGCATCAAGACCACGCCGATGAACGCCAGGAACCCGCCGCCCGAGGAGTTGCTCTGCGCGCCGAGGATCAGCAGAGCAGGGACGAAGAACACCGCGGCGACGACGAAGAGGACGAGGTAATAGACGAGCAGCACGACGAAGAGCTCGAGGCCGCGCCCGAGGTAATCGAAGTTCGCCGGAGGCAGCCGCTCCTCGCCGGCGCGGAGCCGGCCCATCGTGGCGAGCAACCACCCGAGGCCGTTGATGCCGCCGACGATCGGGATGAGGCCGATGAGACCGATGACGACGATCTTCTCCGCCCACCTGGGGTCGCGGAACGGCCAGACGAACGCATCGCCGACGCGCTCCATCTCGAGGCTAGACCGGCGGCGCGCCGAAAGTCGCGAGGAGCACGAATGTGAGCCAGGCCAGGGAGGCGACGGCGCCGATCGCGGTGGCGGCGATGCCCACGCCCCATCCCGCCACCGCGGTGCTGCGTCCTCCAAGCCCGCCCTTCGATTCGTCGATCCGGCGCACGGAAGACTTGCCGAGGAAGTAGGCGATCGGGCCCAGGACCAGGCCGGGGAGGCCGAGGAAGCCCAGGATCACCCCGGCGATGCCGGCCAGGAGCGCGACCAGCGCCCTGCCGTCGCTGCGCTGCGGAGGCGGCCGCTGCGCGTAGCCGGGATAGCCGTGGTAACCCTGCGCGGGATAGGGCGGCGCGGGCGGCGGGGGCGGCGGCGGCGCGGGTGGCGGGGCTCCCCAGGCCGGGGGCGTGGGGCCCCCAGGTGGACCCTGCGGTGGCGTGGGCTCCGAGCTCAACGGAGCAAGGACCGAGCGATCACCACGCGCTGGATCTGGTTGGTGCCCTCGTAGATCTGCGTGATCTTCGCATCCCGCATCATGCGCTCGACCGGGTAGTCGCTCACGTAGCCGTAGCCGCCGAGCAGCTGCACGCAGTCGGTCGTCACCTTCATCGCCATATCCGACGCGAAGAGCTTGGCCATGGCGGCGATCTTGGTCAGGTCCGGCGCCTTGCCGTCGACCTTCGTCGCCGCGAGGTAGACGAGGTGGCGCGAAGCCTCGATCTGGGTGGCGATGTCCGCGAGCATGAACTGGATGCCCTGGAACGCCGCGATCGCCTGCCCGAACTGCTGCCGCTCCTTGACGTAGTTGAGGGCGTAGTCGAACGCGCCCTCGGCGATGCCGAGCGCCTGAGCGCCGATGCCGGGCCGCGAGCGATCGAGCACCGCGAGCGCGATCTTGAAGCCGGCGCCCTCCTCGCCCAGGCGGTTCTCGACGGGGACCTTCACGTCCTCGAGCACGATCTGAGCGGTCGGTGAGCCACGGATGCCGAGCTTGTGCTCGAGCTTGGCGATAGTCCACGGGCTGGTCTCACGCTCCAGCACGAAGGCGGAGATGCTCTTGTGGTCGCCGCCGCCGTCCGTCTGCGCGAACACCACCAGCGTGCCGGCCTCGCTGCCCTGGGTGATGAACTGCTTCGTCCCGTTCAGCACGTACTCGTTGCCGTAGCGCTTCGCGCGCGTCTTCATCGCCGCCGCGTCAGAGCCGCTGCCGGGCTCGGACAGCGCATAGGCCGCAACCTTCTCGCCCGACGCCAGGGGCGGGCACAGCCGCTTCTTCTGCTCCTCGGTGCCGGCGACCAGGATCGGGTAGGAGCCGAGGGCCTGGACCGCGAGGATCAGGGACGAGCTCGCGCACGCCTTCGCGATCTCCTCTATGCCCATGCAGATCGTCACGCTCGAGCCCGAGATGCCGCCGTACTCCTCGGGGAACGGGATGCCCAGGATGCCGTTCTCGGCGAACAGCTTCTCGATGTCCTTCGGATACTCCGCCTTCTCGTCGATCTCCGCCGCTCGCGGAGCCACGCGGTCCTGGACGAGCTCGCGGATCGTGTCCCGGATCGCGATCTGCTCGGCGGTGAACTCGAAATCCATCTGGAGTCGATTATCCGGCCCGGAGCAAGTCGCGTGCGATCACGACCCTCTGGACCTGGTTCGAGCCCTCGTAGATCTGCAGCGCCTTGGCGTCGCGCATGTGCCGCTCGAACGGACTTCCCGCGACGGTGCCGCCCTCGCCCGCGACCTGCAGCGCATCGATCGCGACCTGCATCGCGGTGTCGGTGCAGTGGAGCTTCGCCATCGACGCCTCGCGCGTGAAGCGCTTGCCGCTCGCGCACAGCCACGCGGCTCGGTAAGCGAGCAACCGTGCCGACTCGAGGCGCGTCGCCATATCGGCGAGGAGGAAATCGTCGCCCTGCTCATGGCCGCGTTCGCGCATCAGCTCGCGCGTCTCGTCGACCGCCGCCTGCGCGATGCCGAGCGCCTGTCCGCTGATCCCGATGCGCCCCGAATCGAGCGCGCGCATCGCCACCGTGAAACCCTGGCCCTCGCCGCCGAGCCGGTTCTCCGCCGGCACGCGAACGTCCTCGAGCACGATCTCGCCGGTGGGCGACCCGTGCAGGCCCATCTTGCTGAAGACCTGGCCGATACGCAGGCCCGGGGCGTCGCCAGGGACGAGGAACGCCGTCACACCGGCCGCACGCTCGTCCGGCCCGGTGCGGGCGAAGACGACGTACATCCCGGCGCGGCCGGCGTTGGTGATGAACGTCTTCGTGCCGTTGAGCACGTATCCGTCGCCGTTGCGCCGGGCGCTGGTCTTGAGCGAGGCGGCATCGGACCCGGACCCCGGCTCCGAGAGCGCGAACGCCCCCAGCAGCTCACCCGACGCGAGCCGCGGCAGCCACCGGCGCTTCTGCCCCTCGTCGCCGAAGAGAAGGATCGGCTCCGTGCCGACGCTGGTGTGGACGTCGACGATGACGGCAGTCGACGCGCAGGCCTGGGCGATCTCCTCTATGCAGATCGCAAAGGCGAGCGCGTCCAGGCCGGCGCCGCCGTACTCGCGCGGGATGAGCACTCCCATGAGGCCCGCCTCGGCCGCGGCCCGAACAGCCTCCTCGGGGAACCTGTGTTCGCGGTCGGTGCGCTCCGCGAGGGGCTGGACGGCGCTCTGCGCCACCTCCCGGACCGCGTCGCGAAAGCGCGCATGGGCGGGCGCAAGTTCGAGATCCAACTCAGACGTTACTTAGAATAGTGGGCTTGGTGATGGACGCAGGGCCGAGGTATCTCGAGGGGACGACAGTCGGAAGCGGTCGCGACATCATCGGCGTGCGTCGCGATCGCATCGCGGACATCATCAGCACCGGGCGCGAGATCATCCAGCGCGCCAAGGGCGAGAAGATCCTTCCCGACACGATCACCGGCGCCACCGCGGCGCTGCTGGTCACCATCGCCGGCTATGGCGAGCCGCTTTCGGAAGGCCAGTGGCGCGAGCTCGCCGGCGTCGTCGGCGGGATCATGCGCGACAGCACCTACGCCGACCTCGCCCGCCTGCGCACGCTCATCACCCAAGAGCAGTTCCTGAATGTGGCTCGCAACCAGGGCTACGCCCGGTTCATCCGCCGGCTCGACGACGGGCGGTGGGTCTGCGAGCTGACGCCCAAGCTTGAAGATCTTCCGGACGAGTAATCGCGACGGCGGACCCGCGGGGGGAGCCCTGCGGAGCCGCGCTTTCCGGATCTTCTTTGCGTTGGTCTTCGCCATCGCGGTCATCAGCCCGGCGGCCGTCGTCGGTGCGGTCGTTTGGACAGCGCCACCGATCGCGACCGGCTACACGGGCGCCGCCGACCAGCAGCCCACCCGCATGGTCCCACCGCCGGACCTCCAGCCGACCAGCCTTCCCGAGCCCGGCCTCAACGTCTACGCGAACACGATGTCGGGCACGGTGCCCTGCCCGCTGTGCGAGATCCCGGAGCGCGTGTTCGTCCCGAACAGCATGGCCGGCACCGTGGACGTCATCGACCCCACCACTTACAGGGTCGTCGACCACTACCGCGTCGGCGCGATCCCGCACCACGTCGCGCCCGCGTGGGACATGAGCGCGCTGTACGTCGACAACGAGGGGTCGAGCAGGCTGACAGTCCTCGACATCCACACCGGCAGGCCGGCGGGCCAGGTCAACATCCCCTTTCCCTACAACCTTTACTTCACCCCCGACGGCACCAAGGCGGTCGACGTCGTCGAGCGGCTGCAGCGGATCGAGTTCCGCGACTGGCGCAATGGCTGGAAGCTGTTGAAGGCGGTGCAGATCCCGTGGCCCGGCGCCGACCACCTCGACTTCAGCGCCGACGGCAGCTACCTGATGATCTCGACCGAGTACTCCGGCGTCGTCGCCAAGGTGGACTGCAACAAGATGGCGCTCGCCGGTTACGTCAACGTCGGCGGCCTGCCGATCGATGTGAGGCTCGCCCCGGACGGATCGGTCTTCTACGTCACGAACCAGGGGCGGATGGGCGTCTCGGTGGTCGACCCTGTGGCGATGAAGGAGGTCAAGTTCATCCCCACCGGCCGCGGCGCGCACGGCCTGCAGGTCTCGCGCGACACCAGGTCGCTTTACGTGTCGAACCGTCTCGAGGGATCGATCTCGGTGATCAGCTTCGCCACGCGCTCGGTGACCGCGAAGTGGCGGATCCCTGGCGGCGGCAGCCCCGATATGCTGCAGCTCAACCCGGACGGATCGCGGCTGTGGGCGTCGGGCCGCTACAACGCGACGGTGTACGTGTTCGACACGACGTCGGGCGAGGTGGTCGCGAAGATCCGCGTCGGGTCCGAGGACCATGGGTTGACGTACTTCCCGAACGTGGGCCTTCACAGCCTGGGGCACAACGGGGTGTACCGCTGACCTCTGCCTGAAAGCTCCGGCGTAGGTCTCGCCTCAGCGCACCGCCGCCTGCGCCTCCAACCGCAGATCGCGCGAAGAACGACCCACCCGGACCGCGTACACGCCGGGCGGCGTGACCCACTCGCGAGCGGATTCGTCGTACCGCGAGAAGGACCGCGCAGGCAAGTGCACGCGCGCCTCGACCGACTCGCCCGGTTCCGCAACGACGCGCGCGAAGCCGGCAAGCGTCCGCACCGGGCGGCTCGGGTCGTCAACCGGCGGCTCGAGATACACCTGCACGACTTCGCGCCCCAGCCGCTGGCCTGAGTTGCGGAGGCGGACCACGACGTCGAGGGCGGCGCCTGCCGGGACCTCTGCGGGAACCTTCAACGATTCGTACGTCCAGTCGGTGTAGCCAAGACCGTGCCCGAAGCAGAACAGCGGCTCGGTGCGGTTGCGGTCGTAACCGCGATAACCGACGAGATGGCCCTCGGCGTAGACGAGCGCGCCGTTGTCGGGCCGGGCGTGTAGAACCGGGGAGTCGGCCTCGGCCCGCGGGATCGAGATCGGCAGACGGCCGCCCGGCTCGGCGTCGCCGCTCAGCACCTCGGCGAGCGCCTCGCCAAATGCCTGGCCCGGCAGCCACGCCTGGATCACGGCAGCTACGCCGTCGATCCACGGCATCAGCACCGGCATCCCGCAGTTGAGGACGACAACCGTGTTCGGGTTGGCAGCGGCAACCCTGCGCACCAACTCGTCCTGGCCGGCGCCCAGGGCCATGCCGGCTCGATCGAAGCCCTCGCTTTCGGCTCCCTCGGCCGAACCCACGACCACCACCGCGACGTCAGCGGCGCCCGCGGCCCTGACAGCGGCTTCGAGCAGCGTCGCGTCGTCGGCGTGGGGCGCGATGCCGAGTCGCATGGTCACGAACCGCGAGTCCGGCCGGAGCTCGACGCGGACATCCACCTCCTCGCCGGCGCGCAGGCGCACGGGAACCCGCAGCTCGGGCGGTTTCGACAGGGCTTCGACGACGTCGCGCGGCTGAAGGCTCGTCGCCTCGGCGACGACTTTGTCGCCGATCAGGATTCGCGTGCGGCCGACCCCCGCCGCGCCGATCACGTGCGGTCCGTCGACCCGGGCGCGGTAGCGCGTGCTCATCGCGATCTCGGCGCCGTGAAGGTGCGCATCGTTGGGCACGCCGTCCCACCAGGTGAGAGTGGTGGTGGGGTGCGGTCCCTCGTGCAGCACCGCGCCGTCGGCGCTCCGGATCGCGAGCCGAACGCCGCCCCTGCCGCTGCCCGGATCATGCACGGTGCCTGCCGCGGGCAGGGCGACCGTGGCGCCGGTCACGGCGCCTCGCTCGACGATGAGCTGCGCGTCGAGCGCGTCGGCCAGGGCGTCGGCCGGCGCCGGCCGAGTCACGCCGAGGACGCTGATGCTCCCGCCGCCCTGGAGGACAGGCTCGACCGCGTTCGGACCGATCAGGGCGATGCGGCCGGCGCTGCCGGGGGCGATCGGAAGCAACCCGCGGTCGTTCTTCAGAAGCACGAACGACCGCGACGCCGCCTCGCGCACGAGCGCCGGGTCGACGAGCGCCGCGTGCGGCTCGGCGACCGGGTTCTGACCGTTTCCGTCGCCGGGTTCGTGCAGAGCGCCAAGGCGCCCAGCCAGCCACACGAGCCGCGCCACCTTGTCGTCGACGTCGGGCTCGGCGACATTCCCCGCGCGCACGGCGGCGAGGAGCTTCTCGCCCCATGGTCCGTCCGGACCGGGCATCACCACGTCGAGGCCGCCGGCCGCGCTGGCCACGGTCGAGGTGGTGGCCGACCAGTCCGAGACGACGACGCCGCGAAATCCCCACTCGCCTTTGAGCACTCCGCGCAGCAGCGGCGCGTTTGCGGTCATGGTCGCGCCGTTGACGGAGTTGTACGCGGCCATCACGAGCAGCGCCTCGCCGTCGAGAACGGACGCCTCGAAGGGCACGAGGTAGAGCTCTCGCAGCACGGCCTCGTCGATGCGAGCGTCGTAGGTCCGCCGCTCGGTTTCGGAGTCGTTGCCGACGAAGTGCTTGACGGTGGCCGCGACGCCGGCCTTCTGCACACCGCGCACGTACGCCACCGCAAGCTTGGCCGTGAGCACGGGATCTTCGGAGAAACACTCGAAGCCGCGCCCGCTCAGCGGCGTGCGCACGATGTTGATCGTCGGCCCGAGCAGCACGTCGACGCCCTTGGAGCGCGCCTCACGGCCGAGCGCTGTCGTCAGCTCCTCGATGAGGTCTG
>CBJLKR010000038.1:0-13556 GCA_966423695.1 uncultured bacterium
TCTCCACCGAGCGCCTCGTCGCCGTCGCCCACGCCCTCGGCATCCGTCCCGCCGGGATCTACGCCGAGGTCGCGCGGCAGCTGGGCGCCGGTCCCGAGGAGCCGGCCTGGCCCGACGACCCGCCCGTCAAGCTCCGGCTCGCCACGGCCTCGCTACCTTTAGAAGCGCTGCGCAGCGTGGCCGACTTCAGCGCGTACCTGGCGATGGCGAACCCACCGCCGCGACCCAAAGGACGGATTGGCTTTTCACCGAGGGGGTAACCAGATGCACCTCATACCGACCGTGATCACGAACGACGGGCGCGGCGAGCGCGCCTTCGACATCTACTCGCGTCTTCTGAAGGACGGGATCATCTTCGTCCGCGGAGTCATCGACGACGATATGGCGAGCACCGTCACGGCGCAGCTGCTGTTCCTCGAGAACGAGTCGCCGGAGCGGGACATCCAGATCTACATCAACAGCCCCGGCGGATCGCTGACCGCGGCCCTGTCCATCTACGACGCGATGCAGTACGTCGGTCCGAAGGTCGCGACCCTGTGCACCGGCCTCGCCGCCAGCGGCGGCTCGATTCTTCTCGCCGGCGGCGCGCCGGGCATGCGGATGTCACTGCCCCACGCGCAGATCCTCATCCACCAGCCGTTCACGCAGGGCATCCAGGGCCAGGCCTCGGATATCCAGATCCACGCGCAGGAGATCCGGCGCCAGCGCGAGCAGATCGCGCGCATCTACGCCAAGCACTGCAAGCGCCAGCTCGAGGACGTCGAGCGCGCGATGGAGCGCGACTTCTTCATGACGCCCGAGCAGGCCAAGGACTGGGGCCTCGTCGACCTCATCGTGGAGAAGAACCCCCACGTGACGCAGCAGCCGGCGGAGCCGGTGCCGGCCAAGGCCGGGAAAGAGAAAGCCTGAAGGCAGCGTCACTCTGAGAGTCGCTGTTCTGGGCGGCACGCGGTTCATTGGCCGCGCCGCCGTCGAGGAGCTCGCCGCCAACGGCGACGAGCTGATGCTCGTCCATCGCGGCGTGCTCGAGCCCGACGGAATGCCGGCCGCGCGGCACATTCACTGCGAGCGCCCACAGCTCGCGGAGCACCGGAGCGAGCTCGAGGATTTCGGCGCGGAGGCGGTGCTCGACTGCCGGGCGCTCACGCGGACCGACGCCGAGCTCGCCCTGGCGGCGTTTCCCGGCGTCGGGCGCTGGGTCGTGATCTCGAGCATCGATGTCTACCGGGCGTTCGGCGCGCTGCACGACGGCGTGGAGACCGATCCGGTCCCACTCGACGAGACGTCGCCCGTGCGCGCCAACCGCTATCCGTATCGCGGGCGCATGCCCGGCATGGACGATTACGACAAGCTCGACGTCGAGGACGTCTACCTTCCCCATGGCGCGACGGTGCTCCGCCTGCCGATGGTGTACGGCGAGCGCGATTACCAGCTGCGCGAGGAGTTCCTCCTGCGGCGCGTGCGCGCAGGACGCAAGCGGATCCCGTTTGGCGCCGGCACCTGGCTGACGTGCCGCGGTTACGTCCGCGACGTCGGGCGCGCCGTTCGCCTCGCGCTCGAGAAGCAGCCTCGCGGCGAGGTGTTCAACGTGTGCGAGGACCGCACGTACTCGATGGGCATGTGGTCGCGCATGATCCTGGACGCCGCCGGCTCGGACGCGGAGCTCGTGCGCGTGGGCGACGACGCGCTGCCCGAGGACCTGAAGTTCACGGGCGACGTATCGCAGCACATCGCCGCGACCGCGCGCAAGGCGCGGGAGGTGCTTGGCTGGTCGACGTCCGACCCGCAGGAGACGCTGCGGACGACGGTGCGGTGGCACCTCGAGAACCCGCCCGCGGGCGCCAGCGACGACTTCGCCGAGGACGACAGGGCGCTGGAGGCGACTCAGGGCTCGGTCTAAAGTTCTCCGCATGTCGCGGCGTTATCGTCCGTTCGATCCCTTCGAGGGACGAGGCCCGTTCGAGGCCGGCAGGGAGATCCGCATCCCGCCCGTGCCGCCGCGCTTCTGGGGCGGCGTCGCCCTCTTCACGCTCGCGGTGCTCATCTTCATCGCCGCCAACCCCGCGGTCACGCTCATCACCAACATCGAGTGGTACGACGCCCTCGGCCTGCGCAGCGTCTACCTGACGCGCCTCGGGCTCGAATGGGCCACCGGCCTCGCCAGCTTCGCGCTCGCGTTCCTGTACCTCGCCGTCAACGTGTACATCGCGCTGCGCGTGCGGTCGGGCGGCGCCCTGCGCGCGGTCGGCATCCGCCAGTCGCCGCTGCGAGGCGCGATCGGCTGGGTCGGCCTCGGGACATCGGCGGTCATCTCGCTCATCCTCGCCCTCGGCGTCGCCGGCCAGTGGCAGTCGCTGGCGCTGTTCGTGCACTCGACGCCGACCGGCACGACCGACCCCGTGCTGGGGCAGGACATCTCCTTCTACCTGCTGACGCTGCCCTTCCTGCACGTCGTTGGGAACTGGGCGATCGGGCTCGACTTCATGACCATCGTGCTCATCGCCGCGATGTACTCGTGGCGCGGCGACGCCTTCGACTTTCGCCCCACGCCCCGCTCGCTGGCGCACTTCTCCGTGCTCGTCGGCTTCTTCGCGATCACGCTCGCGTTCAACGCCTGGATCGGCCGCTACGACCTCCTGTTCGCGCACAACAGCAGCGTCGTGTGGGGCGCGGCGTACACCGACGTCAACGCGCGCCTCCCGCTCTACACGTTCCAGGCCGGCCTCGGCCTGGTCCTGGCGGGCGCGCTCATCGCCAACGCGTACCTCCGCCGGTTGTGGATCCCGGTCGCAGCGGCCGCGGCGTGGATCGTCGTCGCGATCGCAAGCCAGGTTTACCCGAGCGTGGTGCAGGGCATCTCGGTCACGCCGAACGCGCAGTCATACGAGCTGCCCTACATCCAGCGCGAGATCGCCGGCACGCGCGCCGCTTACGGCCTGTCGAACGTCGCCGTCAACAACTTCACGGGCGACCAGCCGCTGACCGCCAAGGACGTGCAGGCCGACCAGGCGACCGTCAACAACCTGCGCCTGTGGGACTACACGCAGCTCGCGGAGACCTACCAGCAGCAGCAGACCATTCGGACTTACTACGCCTTCAACGACATCGACATCGACCGCTACACGATCGCCGGCCAGTACGAGCAGCTCGAGATCAGCGCCCGCGAGCTGGACACCTCCAAGCTCTCGCCCGCGGCGCAGAACTGGACCAACGACCACCTGCAGTACACGCACGGCTACGGCGCCGCCGCCAGTCCCGTGAACGCGGTCGTCGGTGAGGGACTGCCCGCGTACGTCGTCGGCGATCTCCCGCCGGCCGGCGCCCTCAGCATCACCCAGCCCGCGATCTACTTCGGCGAGGTCCCCGGCTCCACCGACTACGACATCGCGCCGTCGAGCGTGAAGGAGTTCGACTACCCGAAGGGAAGCCAGGACGTGTTCGCCAACTACGCGGGTACGCACGGCGTGCCGCTGGACGCGACCAACCGGGCGCTGTGGGCGCTGCGCCTGGGCGACCCCAACCTTCTGGTGACCCAGCAGCTGACCGACAAGAGCCAGATCCTCTACAACCGCAACATCAAGGCCCGGGCGTCGGAGCTCGCGCCGTTCCTGACGTTCGACCACGACCCCTACCTGGTCGTCGTCGACGGCAAGCTGTACTGGATCCTCGACGCGTACACGACCGCCGACACTTACCCCTACTCGCAGGCGGAGACGTTCGGCACGCAGGACAACGAGATCAACTACATCCGCAACTCCGTGAAGGTCGTCATCGACGCCTACGAAGGCACGACCGACTTCTACGTGATCGACCCGAAGGACCCGCTCATCCGGGCTTACGAGGCGACTTTCCCGTCGCTGTTCAAGCCCATCGACGCGATGCCGGCCGGCCTGCGCGCGCACCTGCGGGTGCCCGAGGACCTGTTCAACCTCCAGGTCGGCATCTACGCGACCTACCACGTCGCGCCCGACGCGTTCGGGGCCAAGGTGCTGTTCGCGCGCGAGGACGTGTGGGCCGTGCCGACGACCCAGAGCGGGCCGCAGAGCACGGCGGCGGCGATGCAGCCCTACTACGTGCTGTTCCGCCTGCCCGGGGAGGACAACCCCGAGTTCCTGCTGATCATGCCCTACACGCCGCTGAACAAGTCGAACCTCGTCTCGTGGCTCGCGGCCCGCAGCGACGGCTCGCAGTACGGCCAGTACGTGTCGTACGTGCTGCCGAAGGACAAGACCATCTTCGGACCGCAGCAGGTCGCCAACCGCATCAACGCCAACACCCAGATCTCGAGCGACTTCACGCTGTTCGACCAGGCCGGCTCGTCCGTGCAGCAGGGCAACCTGCTCGTGGTGCCGATCGGCAACTCGTTCCTCTACTTCGAGCCGATCTACCTCCGCGCCAAGCAGCAGTCGAGCCTTCCCGAGCTGAAGCGCGTCATCCTCGTCGACCAGGACACCGTGGTCTACACGACCACGCTCGACCAGGCGATCCAGCAGCTGGTCGGAGCCGCGCCGCCGACGGCGCCCCAGCCGCCGCCCTCGACGTACACGCCGCAGCAGATCGCCCAGATCCAGGCCCTGGTGGCCCAGGCCAACGAGCACTACAACGCCGCCTACGAGGCGCTGAAACGCGGCGACTTCGCGACCTTCGCGAGCGAGATGCAGAAGGTGGGACAGATCCTGCAGCAGCTGCAACAGCTGATGGGTGGGACCGCCGCGAAGCCCTCGCCCTCTCCCGGCGCTTCGCCGAAGCCCTCAGCCAGTCCGTAGCGGGACGAACAGCACCGGGAACAGCGAGCGGTACTCGACCTCGTCGCCGTGGCGTGTGTACAGGCGTAGGTCCTGAGGTTCCACCTCGTCCACGCTGACCGGGATGACCATGCGGCCACCGTCCGCCAGCTGCTCCACGAGCGGGGCGGGCACACCCCGCGCGGCGGCCGCGACCAGGACGAGGTCGTAGGGGGCGCGCGCCGACCAGCCGAGGCTGCCGTCCCCCACGGCAACCTCCACGTTGTCGTAGCCGAGCCGGCGCAGCGTCTCCGACGCATGCTCGGCGAGCGCGGGCTCGCGCTCGATGCTGACGACGAAGCGGCACAGCCTGCTCAGCACGGCGGCGGCGTATCCGGAGCCAGTCCCGACCTCGAGCGCGAGCTCGTCTTCGTGCGGAGACGCCGCCTGCGCCATGAGCGCCACGACCAGCGGCTGGGAGATCGTCTGCCCGCACTCGATGGTGAGCGCCCGGTCCTCGTAGGCGTGACGTCGCATTCGCGGCGCGAGGAACTCCTCGCGCGGCACGGAGCTCATGGCCTCCAGCACGCGCTCGTCGGTGACCCCGTGCGGGCGCAGCTGCTCGGCGACCATCCGCTGCGCCGGTGTGGCCATTCCCAAGGCTCCCCCAAGGCCGAGGTTACAATCAGCCGAGACCCTTTGGCGTCGTCCGTCCAGAACTCGATCCCCCAGAAATGGCGCCGCCCGGTCAGGCAGCGCTCGCGCCTGGTCCGCCGCACAGGCCCTGCTCACTCGCGCGTCCAGTTCGCCCATCCCTCGGAGCAGGAGTTCGCGCGGTTCCTCGACTACTACCGCATCCGCTGGCAGTACGAGCCGGTGTCGTTCCCGATCGCCTGGGAGGCGGGCCAGGTCGCCGAGATGTTCACGCCCGACTTCTATCTCCCCGAGCACGACCTCTACATCGAGCTGACGACGATGAAGCAGTCGCTGGTCACGCCGAAGAACCGGAAGGTCCGGCTCGTCCGCGAGCTGTACCCGGAGCTGAACGTGCGCCTGCTGTACCGCAAGGACTACCAGCAGCTGCTGGCCAAGGCCGGATACGGCGCGCTCGAGGTCCAGCACCTCCGCAAGGAGGACATCGGCGAGATCCTGATCTCGCCGGTCGAGCTCGAGACGCGGCTGCGCGCGCTCGGCCGCAAAATCTCGCGCGACTACCGGGGCCAGTCGCTGGTCCTGGTCGGGGTGCTGAAAGGCATCACCTTCTTCCTGGCGGACCTGGCGCGGCAGGTCAAGGTCCCGTTCGTCATCGACTACCTGGACCTGCACCGCTACGCCGGCGCGCAGCCGCAGGACCGCGTGCGCATCGCGCGCGACCTCGACTACCCCGTGGAGGGCCGGCACGTGCTGCTGGTGGAGGACGTCATCAACACCGGGCTCACGGTCGACTACGTGCTCGCCGAGCTGCGCCGGCGCTCGCCCGCCTCGCTCGAGGTGGTGACGCTTCTCGACAGACCGCTGCGGCGCCTGGTCAAGGTGCCGGTGCGCTACGTCGGCTTCCAGGTCCCGAACGACTACGTGGTCGGCTACGGGCTCGACTACCGCGAGCTGTACCGCAACCTACCTTTCATCTGCACCCTGCGGGCGAGCGTCTACGACCTCCCGGCGCCGGTCGCCTGAGCGAGCTCCTCGCGGCCATGCGGCGCGCCCGGTTCGACCAGCTCGTCGCGTCCGGATTGTTAAAGGACGTGGAAGAGATCGTCGTCCGCGGCTACCTCGAGGCCAACCCGGGCGCCTCCCCGCCGGAGGCCTACCGCTGGCTTCGCTACGAGGATCCGGACCCGGTCGCGCGCCTCGCCGAAGGCTTCAGCAGGCTGAGGAAAAAGGGGGCGCGATTCGACGCCGAGGCTGTGGACAAAGCCTGCGCAAAGGCTCGCCGGCTGGGGCTTTTGAATTAGGGAGCCCGTGTGGAGGTTCTGGGGAAAAGTAATGCCCCAAGAGACCTTCCTGTTTACCCTGAAGTCCCCTATGCGTTTTTCGGTTTCCATCCCGGGTTGCCCCGGACCTTCCACCTACTCGACGTTCGGTATCCTCAGGTTTACCGTACTCAGCCGCTTGGGGCGACGCGAAAGTTAACAGGGGCCAAAAGGCACGTCAACAAAGAAAAAAATCCTTTTGCCAGGCAAATCCTGGTGGCTTGACACGGCGAGTGTCGACTAGTTAGAGGAGGAGGGCACCGTTCCATGCGCGAAGTGGTGATCGTCGAGGCAGTCCGTACGCCCATCGCGCGCGGAAAGAGCAGCGGAAAGCTGCACGAAGTCCATCCGGTGGTCCTCGGCTCCCTCGTCCTCAAAGAGGTCGTGCGCCGGGCCGGCATCTCGCCGGAGCAGGTCGACGACGTCGTCTTCGGGTGCGTCGGCCAGGCGGGCGAGCAGAGCCTGAACGTCGGCCGCAACGCGTGGCTCACCGCGGGCTTCCCCGTCACGACCCCGGCGACGACGGTCGACCGGCAGTGCGGCTCGAGCCAGCAGGCGATCCACTTCGCCGCCAACCTCATCCAGTCGGGCGTCTGCGATGTCACGATCGCGGGCGGCGTCGAATCGATGAGCCGCGTGCCCATGGGCTCCAACGCGGTCTCGCCGGGCACGCCCTTTCCGCCCGAGCTCATGGAGCTCTACGACCTCGTCCCGCAGGGAATCTCCGCCGAGCTGATGGCGCGCAAGTACGGCGTCTCGCGTAAGGAGATGGACGAGTTCAGCGTCGAGAGCCATCACCGTGCGCACGCGGCGACCGAGAAGGGCTACTTCAAGTCGCAGATCCTTCCCGTCGACATCTCCAACGGGCAGCACGAGATCTTCAGCCAGGACGAGGGCATCCGCGGCAGCGCGACGTACGAGTCGACGGCGGCCCTGCAGCCGGCCTTCAACCCCGAGCACTCGATCACGGCGGGCAACTCGAGCCAGATCTCCGACGGCGCGGCCGCCGTGATGTTGATGTCGCTCGACAAGGCCAAGGAGCTCGGCATCAAGCCGCGCGCTCGAATCCGCGCCCAGGCGGTGGTCGGGACGGACCCGGTGCTCATGCTCGAGGGACCGATCCCCGGCACGGCCGCCGTCCTGAAGCGCGCCGGCCTGGAGCTGAAGAGCATCGACCTCTTCGAGGTCAACGAGGCGTTCGCCTCGGTTGTGCTGGCGTGGCAGAAGGAGACCGGCGCCGACCTCGACAAGACGAACGTGAACGGCGGCGCGATCGCCGTCGGCCACCCGCTCGGCGCCTCAGGCGCGATCCTCATGACGCGGCTCCTGCATGAGCTCGAGCGCCGCGACGGGCGCTACGGGCTCGAGACCATGTGCTGCGGCGGTGGGATCGGCACCGCGACCATCATCGACAGGGAGGTGGAATGAAGACCAAGACCTTCTCACCGCTCGCGGAACTGCGTCCCTACCTCATCCGCGCCGGCATGACCGCTCGCGCCGTCAACGGCGAGCGCATGACGATGGCGGTCATCGACATCGAGCCGAACGCCGTCGCCGAAGAGCACCACCACGAGAACGAGCAGCTTGGATTCGTGATCAGGGGCATGATGTCGATGAACATCGCCGGCGAGAAGCGCGACCTGCACCCCGGCGACACGTACACGATCCCGAGCAACGCGCCCCACGACGCCAAGGCGGGGCCCGACGGCGCGACGGTGCTGGACGTGTTCGCGCCCGGTCGGTCCGACTGGGAGAAGCTACCGCGAGGCGAGCCTTCGCCGGGGGATTGGCCGGGATAGCCCGGGCGAGTTGACGGCGAAGCGGAGCAGCCGCTTCTCCCACCGGCCGGTCCCGCCGACGCCGATCCGGGGCGTGGCGAACACGCGGCGTCGCGGCATGCCGTCGTCGACGACGTAGAGGTTCGGGGGCGCCAGCGGCGCGCCGTTGAGCTCGCGGTCGATGCGCAGGGCGCGCGTCACCAGGCCTGGGCCGCCGCATCGCCCCACCCCCGGCCCAGGCTCGAGCGCGCGCACGAGCACCGCCTGCGGCACCCCTGCCTCGCGGGTGACGAAGTTCAAGCACCAGTGCATGCCGTACGTGAAGTAGACGTACGCATGGCCGGGGGCGCCGAACATCACCTCCGTCCGCGGCGTGCGCCTTCCGCCTCGCGAGTGCGCGGCCAGGTCGTCCGGACCGAGGTACGCCTCGACCTCGACCAGTCGCCCCCAGAGCGTCTCGCCGTCGACCTCACGCACCAGGATCTTGTCCAGGACGTCGCGCGCGACGACGGTCGTGTCGCGGGCGAAGAACCCCGGACCGAGGACCTTGCCCGGGGGCCTGTTCACGGGTTTCAGACCCTCGCTGCGCCAAGCCTCTTCTTGGCCGCGTGCCGGCGCCGCTTGTCGACGTACAGCGCCTTGTCCGCCGCCTGGTACATCGCCTGCCAATCCAGGCCCTGCCGCCACGCCGTGATGCCGATGCTGAACTCGACCGGGACGGGCAGCTTGGCGGTGCGGTTCAGGTGCTCGAGCGCCTCGCGCACGCGAATGCCGACCTCGCGCGCGTCGCGCTCGTCCGCGTCCGGCATGGCGACACCGAACTCGTCGCCGCCCAAGCGGCCGCAGGTGTCGGTGGCGCGCACCGCGCGCTGCAGCTCCGCGGCGAGGACGCGAATCGCCTCGTCGCCGACGTGGTGGCCGTAGGTGTCGTTGATCTCCTTGAGGTTGTCGAGGTCGATCATCATCAGCGCAAGCCGGCGCTTGTGGCGCTCGGCGGATGCGACGGCGCGGTCGATCGCGCGCTCGAACTCCGGCCGGTTGGCGAGGCCCGTCAGGTAATCGGTCCGCGCCTCCCTGGTGTGCTGGCGCGCGCGGTCGAGCGCGATCGCGATCTGGTCCGCGACCGCGGCCACGAAGTCGAGGTCGCTGGGCTCGAAGGTGCGCGGCAGGCGTGTCGCCACCGTCATGGCGCCGAGAAGGACACCCTTGGTCCGCAGCTCGGCGCGGATGGCGCTCCATTCGCCCGCGATGCGGTCGACGCGCGACTCGGCCGGGCCGGACGCGGTCTCGACCACGCGGCTGAGCCCCGAGCGGCCGGTCTGCGAGAACTCCTCCTCCTCACCCTGCTGCATGCCGATGGTCTTGGCCAGCTTCAGCCGGGCGCCCTCGCGCACCCATACGGCGCCGGCCTGCAGGCCGAGGACCTTGAGCGTCTCGCGCAGGCCGACCTCCGCGATCTCGTTCACATCAAGCGAGCGGGCCAGCGCGGCGACGATGTGGTACAGCCCGTGGAGCTCGGTCTGGCGGGCGCGGTGCTTGCTCTCCGTGAAGTCGAGGTAGCCGCGAATGAAGCTCGAGTTCAGCTGCTCGATGACGGCGCTGACCCGGCTCTGGGCGAGGAGCAGGACCTCGTCGGCGTATTCGCTGCCGCCAACGCCCTCAGTGACGCGCGCGACGACGGTGCGCCGGAAGACGTTGAGGCTCTCCATGAGCGACTCCAGCGGGACGCCCCGCTCGGCGTAGCGGCGCGCGAAGTCCCGGGCCTGCGTGTAGTACTCGGGCCACGGGATCTTCGAATCGGGGCGCAGCGACCGGAACAGCGCCTGGAGGAAGTTCACGGACATCGCCGTGAGCTCGTCGAGCGACCCGTCCTTGTAGCCTTGGGCGATCTCCGGCTCGATCGCGTGCACCGCCTCGGCGGCGACCAAGCCGCTCCCGGCGGTGTCAGTCGAGAGCCGGTCCGCCACCTCGATCAGAAGGTCGCTCGCCCTCTGCGTCATATCGGCGCACTATAGAGTGACGGATGGCCAAATTCGAACTTGCGGGGCACGCCAACCAAATATGTAAGAGGCGCTGATGGCAACTGTTACCAAGGGATCTACAGAGAAGATTGAAGAAGCGTTGGGGGCCGACGCCCGCGACCTTCTCGAGCACAGGTGCGAGACCGTGCCGAAAGACCAGCTCCACCTTCCAGGGGGCGACTTCGTCGACCGCGTTTGGAAGGACAGCGACCGCCCGACCCGGGTGCTTCGAAGCATCGAGTCGATGCTCGACCACGGCCGGCTCGCCGGCACCGGTTACCTGTCCATCCTGCCCGTCGACCAGGGCATCGAGCACTCCGCCGGCGCGTCGTTCGCGCCGAACCCGATGTACTTCGACGGCGACAACATCGTCAAGCTCGCGATCGAGGGCGGGTGCAACGCGGTCGCGTCGACCTTTGGCGTGCTCGGCTCGGTGGCCAGGAAGTACGCCCACCGGATCCCGTTCATCTGCAAGCTCAACCACAACGAGCTGCTGACGTACCCCAACCACTTCGACCAGATCCTGTTCGGCACGGTCAAGGAGGCCTGGGACCTGGGCGCGGTCGCGGTCGGCGCGACGATCTACTTCGGCTCCGAGGAGTCGGACCGCCAGCTCCAGGAGATCGCCGTCGCGTTCCACCACGCTCACGAGCTGGGCATGGCCACCGTGCTGTGGTGCTACGTGCGCAACAACGCCTTCAAGAAGGACGGCAAGAACTACGAGGCCGCCGCGGACCTCACCGGCCAGGCGAACCACCTGGGCGTGACGATCCAGGCCGACATCATCAAGCAGAAGCTGCCCGACACGAACCGCGGCTTCGAGGTCATCGGCTTCGGCAAGACCACGCCGGCGGTGTACGACAAGCTGTCAAGTGATCACCCGATCGACCTGTGCCGTTACCAGGTAATCAACAACTACATGGGACGGGCGGGTTTGATCAACTCCGGGGGTGAGAGCAAAGGCGCGACAGACCTGAAAGATGCGGTCCGCACCGCCGTCATCAACAAGCGCGCGGGCGGCATGGGTCTGATCAGCGGCCGGAAGTCGTTTCAGCGTCCGATGAAGGAGGGCATCGAATTACTGAACGCAATCCAGGACGTGTATCTCAACCCGGCGGTAACCATCGCGTAAAGCTCGCGTTCCTCGGTAGCGGCGCCGCTTTCTCGCTGGACCGCTACAACGGGGCCGTCGTGGTCGACGGGCGTGTGCTGCTGGACGGCGGCGCGCCGCTGCTGCCGCACATGCACCGGCTCGGCGTCGACCCCGGGGGGATCGAGGTGGTGTTCATCACGCACTTCCACGGCGACCACACTCTCGGGCTTCCGCCCTTCGTGCTACACCGCGTCTTCGTCGACCGCCGGCCACTGACCTTCGTCGGGCCGAACGGCGTCGAGGAGCACCTCGAGAAGCTGTGGGAGGTGAGCTGGGGTCCGGACTGGAAACGCGTGATGCGGCCGCAGTTCAAGGTGAGATACGTGACCGCGCGCCCCTCCGGCACCGCGGCCGGCGTGCGTTATCAAACCGTGAAGCTCGACCACGGCACGATGGGTGGCACCGGCTATCGAATCCAGGTCAACGGGAAGGTCGTCGCGTACTCGGGAGACACCGAACCGACCGCGCCGCTCGACCAGCTGGTCGAGGACGCCGACATCGCCATCGTCGAGGCCACGGGTCCGGGCGACGTGTTCAGTCACATGAGCTGGGAGGCCGCGGCCAAGCTGCGCAAGCGCCACCCCGGCACCCGTTTCTTCTTCAACCACCTGTACTCCGGGTCCGTGCCCGGCGCGGTCAAAGACCTGCAGGTGGTCGAAGCCTGAGGCGTCGCATCACGCCGGCGGCGCTGATCGGCGCGGCCGTGGGCGGCCTGGTCGGAGCGATCGCGTTCGGCGCCCTGGTGAGCTTCGGGAGCCTGATTTCGAGTCGTGTCGGCAACGCCCTGCCGCTGATCATCCTGGTCGTCGGCGGCGCCTACGCCGGCTGGTTGCTCGGCGTCATCGTGTTTGGAGCGCTGCGTGGCGGAGACGGCAAGACCTCTCCTTGACAAGCTCGGCGTGACACCGGGCGCCCAGGTCGCGGTCGCGGGCATCGACGATGCCGCGTTCTTGAAACTGCTGCGGCAGCGCACCCGCGACGTCGTCATGGGCAAGCCGCGAACGCCATGCGACCTAGTGTTCTACGCGGCGAGCGGGCCACGCGACCTCGACCGGCTGCGCGAGCTGAAGACGTGGATAGAGCCCAACGGCGCCGTGTGGGTCGTGCGCCGCAAGGGTCGCGGCAGCCCGCTCAGCGACACCGACCTCATCGCCGCCGGACTCGCCGCCGGCCTCGTCGACAACAAGATCGCGAGCTGGAGCGACACTCATGGAGCGATGCGTTTCGTCTTCCGGCTCAGGGACCGTCCGAAGTGAGCCTCACGATCCGGCCGGGCGAGCGCAAGGACGTGTCCGTGATCGCTGAGCTCATCCGCGGCCTCGCGCAGTACGAGCGGCTCGCCGGCGAGGTGACGATGACCGAAGCCAGGCTCGAGCACGCGCTGTTCGGTGAGCGGCGCTACGCCGAGACGCTCATCGCCGAAGACGACGGCCAGGCGGTCGGGTTCGCGCTGTTCTTTCACAACTTCTCGACGTTCCTCGCCCAGCCAGGCATCTACCTCGAGGACCTGTTCGTCGTGCCGGAGCACCGCGGCTCGGGCGTCGGCCGCGAGCTGCTGCAGGCGCTCGCGCGCACCGCGGTGGAGCGCGGCTGCGGCCGCATGGAGTGGGCGGTCCTGGACTGGAACGAGAGCGCGATCGGGTTCTACGAGCGCCTGGGCGCCAAGCCCAACGCCGACTGGACCGTGTACCGGCTCACCGGAGACCCGCTCCGGGCGCTTGCCGGAGAATAGACCTGCGATGGGCGTCGACGTTCGCGGCCCGAAGCCGCTCGACACGCACCCCGGAGATGAGATCGTCGCCTGGGCTCTCGCCCAGCTCGACGTCGCCCGGGCGATCCTGGACGACCCGGGCGGCGGGCTCCTGTTCGCGACCCAGACCATCGGCCAGGTGAAGGCGGGGCTGAGG